>JALOKO010000036.1 GCA_025456495.1 Bryobacterales bacterium
GTGCGTCTGTTTGAGCAGGAAGTGCCGGAAATCTACGATGGTACGGTGGTCGTGAAGGCTTGCGCGCGCGAAGCGGGGGAGCGCACGAAGATTGCCGTTCTCAGCCGGGATCGCGATGTAGACAGCGTCGGGGCCTGTGTGGGCATGAAGGGCATGCGCGTCCAGTCAATCATCCGCGAATTACGCGGCGAGAAGATTGACATCATTGAGTATTCCGACGACCCCAAAACCTTTGCCACGAACGCGTTAAGCCCGGCCAAGATCTCGCGTGTGGCCATTGTCGACTCAGAGGCTCACCACATGGAGGTGATCGTCGACGATAGCCAGTTGTCGCTTGCCATCGGCAAGAAGGGTCAAAACGTTCGCCTTGCCGCCAAGCTGTTGGGCTGGAGGGTTGACATCAAGAGCCAGGAAGAGAAGCGCCAGGAAGTGGAGCTGGAGATGTCCAGCCTGGTCGTTCCCGGCGACCCGGTTTCCGTGCTGCTCTCTCATGGATTGCCGGAGGTGATCCTCAATCTTCTGGTGGATGGCGGCGTGGGAACAGTGGAGCGTTTGGGCTCCATGACCCCGGAGGACCTTACCGTAATTCCAGGAATGATTCCCGAGTATCTGCCGATGGTGCAAGCGGCTGTCCTCAGCTACTACGGCGAATATGAGCAGGCAATGCTTGCCCACGAGGAGCAGGCTGCCACAGGCGATGCCCAGGCAGAGGCGATGGAGGCCTCCCCAACCGGGTATGGCGATGATGTGGCCACCCCTGCGGAAGAGACGGCGCCAGTGGAGCCCGGCGCAGCGGGAGCCGACGCTGAAACAGAAGTAACCGAAGATGTTCCCACGACCGACGAGTTGGGCCAAGTGCTTGAAAATCGTGCGGAATAGAGTGTGGAATTTGCTAGGATGATTGAGGACGCGTTCACAAGACGTAAACCGATACACGAAAGGGGCTCTGGCGGCGGAAAGTGCTTTTCGGCAAGCTGCCCAGGAGAGGAATCTCTTGGCGTAGTCCGTTGTAAACGCTGAAATTATGGCGAAAATCAGGATCAATGAACTCGCTCGCGAATTGGAAGTAAAGCCGGGCTATCTTCTGGATTTGCTACCCGAAGTGGGCGAAGCAGGGAAAAAGACGCATTCCAGTGCGGTGGAAGATGATGTCGCCACTAAGTTGCGCGATAAAGTGCTCGCCGTGCGTCTTGACGAACCACCTGAAGCGTCAGCCCAGTCAGCCCAGTCAGAGCAGAGTGAGCCTTTGCAATCCCCTTTCGAGGATACGAAGCCTCTACCCGCAGGGCGCGGCGTCAGCGCCACCCCTGAGTCCGGGACGGCGGGAACGTCGGAGTACGTCCGTGCTGCGGGCGCATCCGATGGCTCGCCAAGCGAAGCCCCCGCGACGACAGACGCGACGAGTGATTCATCACGCTCCCCCCAGGAGCGCGCCACGATTGCTGTCGTCGCCAGTGCGGACACCCATACCGCAAAGCCCACGGTAACCCAAACCCCCAGCGCCACGCCGGTAATCACTAGCGCTACGCCGGGAACTACCCGCCGCGAGTCAGCCGTTGGGCCCGCGATGCCAGTAGTGCCTCGCGCCGCTGAGTCCATGAGTTCGAAGTCGGCCCCGCCAGCCGGCCCAATGAGGAGCCCTGCTATCCCAGTCCCCGTTCTTCCTCCGCCCCTCTCTGACCCGAAGAAGGCCAAGCCCGTAGCGCCGCCGTTGCCACCGCCACTTGCCCGGCGTGCAACTCCCGTGGTCCCTCCGGTAGGGTCCACGGACACCGACCAGGAGAGTTCCCGCAAGCAAAGCTCGGCCTCACCGGTACTGCCGCCCCCCATCCGCACGCGGCCCGTGGGAGGAGCAGGCAGCTCAGTGTTCCGTCAGGACGACGCCCTGACCGGTGAGCCTGCTGGCCACGAACCAACCGCTGCCCCCGGGCGCGAGGAGTCGCCCGCATCTGGCGGAACGCATCCGTCGGCCCCAGCGCCAGACGCATCGTCGGCACCAGCAGCGACACAGGGTACGGCGGAGCACGCCGGTCCACGCGCGGAATCGCCTGAGCACCCTCGGGCGGCAGACGAAGCGAAGACCGTTGAGGCAACGGCGCCCCTGTCTCCCGGCGCACCTGCTGAGCCCAAGGCGGCGAATCTGGCGCCAGAGATTCCGACACTTCCGACACTTCCGACGGCTCCTGGAGCGCCAGCAGCGCCTGCCGCGCCACGCGCCGCCGCGGAAGTAACGCCCGGGCGTCCCATCGCGCCTGCGCCCAGTCCCTTGCTGCCGCCGCGTCCAGTGGGGCTGCGTACGGATCCAGGTGCGCCGCGCACCGGGGCAAGCCCGCTGTTGCCGCCGCCGAAGGTGCGTCCCGCGCCCGGTTCTGTTGTTGGCCCCGCGCAGGGCTCGGGTACCGGTCAAGGGCCGGGCTCGATTGCCGGTCCGGCTCCTGGTTCGCTTGCCGGCCAAGGGCCTGGTTCGATTGCCGGTCAAGGGCCTGGTTCGCTTGCCGGCCAGGCACAGGGCGCCAGGGGACCAATGGATGCCGGGCGGGTTCCCGCCGCTCCGTCGGAAACGGCCAAGCGTGAACCCACGGGCCCGAAGCCCGGAGAAATTCTGCACACCCTTCCGCAACAGCCCTCGCCGTTGCCAGGGATGGCGCCCCCACGCATTGTTGTTCCTGGTCCGGCCAAGCCATCGGATCGGCCGGGAGCTTCGGCGCAAGGCGGGGAGGGAATGCGACGTCCGATGGGAGGCGATGGTCCCCTGCGTCCGCAGCCTGGGCAGGGCAGGCCTCCGTTGCAAAATCGGCCGACGCCTGTCACGCGACCTGCCATCCGGCCGATCGTACCGCCGACACCGGAGATTGTGGAGCGGCTCAAGCAATTCCGCTCAGCGGGAGCAACCCCGGCGTCTCCCCGCCCCGGAGCCCCACCTCCGGCCAAGCCAAGGCCGGGCGAGCCCATCTACGGCGGACCGGTGCGTCCGGGCCAACCGCTGGATCGCAATCGAGCCCCTGGCCGTCCAGCTTCCGCCCCCATCGTTAGCCGGGGCCGCGGGATGCACCCCACTTCGGCGCCGTTGCTGCCGGATGTGGGTCCGGTCCCCACAACACCTGGACGTAAGCCAACGGCAGGTAAGCGCGCGGGAGACCGCGGGCGTCGCCAGGAGTTTGAAGAGAAAGAGCTGCTGCTGAGGCCGTCGCGCCGTCGTGAACCCGATGCGCCGCCGCCCATTACGCGAGAGATCACCATCTCAGAAGGCGTCACCGTCAAGGAGCTTTCTGAGAAGCTGGAAGTGAAGGCCAGCCTGATCATCAAGAAGCTGCTGGACAAGAAGATCTTCGCCACCATCAACCAGACGCTGGACTCGGTGCTGGCTGAGGAAATTGCCCGTGCGTTCGGCGCTGGCACCAATCAGCTGAGCTATGAAGAAGAGTCCATCCACGAGGCCGTACAACTGGAGGTGGAGGGCGACCTGGAGCCAAGGCCGCCGGTAGTCACCATCATGGGCCACGTCGACCATGGCAAGACGTCGCTGTTGGACTCCATACGTCTCACTCGCGTCGCTGAGCGTGAGGCGGGTGGCATCACCCAGCATATTGGCGCCTACTCCGTGGAGAAGAACGGCAAGACCATCGTGTTCGTGGACACCCCCGGTCACGAAGCCTTCACTCGCATGCGAGCGCGGGGCGCGAAGGTGACAGATATCGTCATTCTGGTGGTATCGGCGGACGACGGCGTGATGCCCCAGACCGAAGAGGCCATTCGCCATGCACGAGCGGCCGAAGTGCCCATTGTGGTAGCGATCAATAAGATCGACAAACCCGACGCCAATCCGGAGCGGGTGAAGCAGCAACTCACTGACAAGGGTCTGATGCCCGAAGACTGGGGCGGCGATGTCGTCATGGTTCCGGTATCGGCCAAGACGGGCCAGAACCTGGACCTGTTGCTGGAGATGATTTTGCTGACGGCGGAAATGCAGGAACTGAAAGCCAGCCCCACCCGCCCGGCCCTGTGTACGATTCTGGAAGCCCAACTGGACAAAGGCAAGGGTCCCGTGGCCACGGTGATTGTGCGCAATGGCACCCTGCGCTCTGGCGACTATTACATTTGCGGCCCCTCCTTCGGAAGGGTGCGCGCCATGTTCGACGACCAGGGAGTGCCGGTGAAAGAGGCAGGCCCCTCCTTGCCCGTACAGGTGCTGGGCCTGGAGAGTGTGCCCGAAGTGGGCGACACCTTGCAGGTGGTTACCGACACCGCCAAGGCCAAGCAGATCGCTTTGTACCGCGAGTCGAAGGCGCGCGATGTGCAGATGGCGAAGTCCAGCAAGGTCACCCTGGAACGCTTCCACACCACACTGCGCGAGGGCGAAACCAAGGAAC
The DNA here is from genome assembly GCA_025456495.1 of Bryobacterales bacterium. Classification (GTDB taxonomy): domain Bacteria; phylum Acidobacteriota; class Terriglobia; order Bryobacterales; family Bryobacteraceae; genus JACTMJ01. The sequence continues at coordinate 4,371 of JALOKO010000036.1, forward strand.
TTCTGATTGTGTTGAAGGCCGATGTGGGCGGCACTGCGGAAGTAATTGCCGAGACATTGGAAAAGCTGTCCAACGAGAAGGTGCGTCTGCGCGTGATTCTCACGGGTGTGGGCGCAATCACGGAGTCAGATATCCTGCTGGCTTCGGCCTCCAACGCAATTGTGGTGGGCTTCAACGTGCGGCCGGATAAGAACGCCTTGGCGCTGGCAGCGCAAGAGGACGTCGACATCCGCCTGCACTCCATCATCTATGAGTTGACCGACGAGGTAAAAGCGGCCATGACAGGCATGCTGGAACCCGTTTACCGGGAAGTGTTCCGAGGTCGCGCGGAAGTGCGCGACGTGTTCCGGATCACCAAGGTGGGTGCCATCGCCGGCTGTCTGGTGGTGGAAGGCAGCATCCCGCGCGATGCGCAGGTGCGCTTGCTCCGCGATAACACCGTGGTGCATACGGGCAAGATTAGTTCCTTGAAGCGCTTCAAGGACGATGCCAGCGAGGTGAAAACCAACCTCGAGTGCGGCATTGGCATTGAGCGCTACAACGACATCAAGCCCGGCGATGTGATTGAGGCCTTTGTGCGCGAGCGCATGCAGGTTGAGGCCTTTGTCTAGCGTGCGTCGGTTGCCTTTCGCGCACCGGTACCCATGGTCTCCATTGGCGTCCTTACCCTTGAGATTCGCATTGAACACGCACAATCCCTGAAGGACAAACGGCAGGTGGTGAAGAGCCTGAAGGATCGGCTGCGCCATCATCTGAATGTCGCGGTGGCGGAAACCGAATTCCAGCAACTCTGGCAACTCTCAGAACTGGTGGTGGTGACCGTGGCCAGCAGTCGACAGGTAGCGGAAGGCACTCTGCGGCGGGCAGAGGAAATGGCGGAGCGCCATCTGGCCGGCGGTCTCATCAGTACCCATCTGGAGTGGCTGCATTAGGTTCGCCACCCGAATGGCGTCAGTTTTGCGAAATGGCCCAGCATGCCCGTCGACGCTTGGCCAAACAGGGAGAATGGCAACCATGCTTCGGGCAGGGCGCGAACTGCAGGCGGGGCGGCACAGTATAGATGGGTGACGAATCCAGACAGGGCGACGGCGCCTGACACGGTGATGGAAGAGCGACGGAAAATTCGAGTGGCCGAGGCAATTCGCGACGAGTTGGCGGAACTGGCCGTATACGAACTGGCGGACCCGCGCATTCAAATTGCGGGTATCACCGACGTGCATCTATCCCCCGATGGCAAGCGGGCCGACGTCCTGGTACACACCACCGGAACGGCTGAACAGCAGCAGCAGACACTGGATGGCCTTGAGGCCGCCAGCGGGTTTCTGCGCAAACAACTCTCCTTGCGGCTTGCCCTGCGACATGTGCCGGACCTTCGCTTTCGCTCCGATTCCGGCGCCAGTTCCGGCGATCGGCTGGAAGTGCTGTGGAATCGAGCCCAGAAGTGGCGTCGCAAGATGGCAAAGCAGCAACAGCCTGGAAGTCCGGATGCAACTCCGGGTGGAGGCGCGCAATGATGGCCCGACTCATCCTGATGCTGCTGGTGGTGATGCTTTCGGTATCGGCTGCGGTCGTACGCGTGGAAAAAAGCATCCAGGCAATGGGCACCACCTATACCATCGCCGCCTACGGAGAGGACGCCGTGAATCTGGAGGCTATCCTCGACATGGCCTTCGAGGAAGTACGCCGGGTGGATGAGTTGCTTTCCAACTACAAGCCCGGCAGTGAACTTAGCCAACTGAACCAGACCGCGGCCAAGGGGCCCCAGCGCGTCACCCCGGAAATGTTCACGCTGCTGCAGCGCTGCCAGCAGTATTCGCAACGCAGCGAAGGAACCTTCGATATCACGGTGGGCCCCCTGATGAAGATCTGGGGCTTCTATAAGGGCAAAGGGAAGATCCCGACAAGACGGGAAATCACCGAATCTCTGGACAAGATAGGCATACAGAATATAGTCTTAAACCCAGACCAGCAAACGGTTTCGTTTCTGAAGCGAGGTGTTGAGCTGGACGCTGGCGGAGTAGGCAAAGGCTATGCCGTGGATCGGCTTGTGGAGAAGATGCGCGCCTATAACGTGAGGGCTGCCCTTGTCTCTGCCTCCACCAGCAGCATCTACGCCATGGGCGCTCCGCCAGGTGAGCCCAGAGGATGGAAAGTGAGCATCAAGGACCCCCGGCAACCGGACAGGACGATCGAAACGGTTTACCTGAAGGATCAATCGATGTCCACGTCCGGCAGCTACGAAAAGTTCTTCCAGGTGGATGGCGTCACCTATAGCCACATTATGGATCCGCGAACAGGGATGCCCGCCCGCGGCACTGCGTCGGTTTCCATCATCGCCCCTTCCACGCTGGACAGCGAGGTTTGGGCCAAGCCCTATTTCATCCAGGGCAAGCAGTGGGCAGCAACCCACAAACCCAAAGAATTCAAGGTGTTTTTTTGCGAGGATAAGGCGGATCACCCATGCGCTTGGCTACCGTAAATAATCGATTGTTGGATGCCTGCAGACGCAGGCCCACGGACGCGCGTCCCGTGTGGTTCATGCGGCAGGCTGGACGCTACATGCCCCAGTACCGCGAGATCCGGCGCCACCACACCATCCTCGAGATTTGCAAGAAGCCGGAACTGGCCGCGGAAGTCACCATGCAGCCCATCAACGCGCTGGACGTGGACGCCGCCATCATCTTTGCTGACCTGCTGCTGCCCTTGGAGCCCATGGGCCTGAAGCTGCAGTTTCTGGCCGGGGAAGGCCCGGTAATTGACAACCCTGTGCGGACGATGTCCGACGTGGACAGCCTTTCCATCTCCAACACGGACGAGCTGGGCTATGTGGGCGAGGCCATCCGCAAGGTTACCGCTGAGCTGGACAACAAGATTCCTCTCATTGGATTCGTGGGGGCGCCGTTCACCATCGCCAGCTACATGATTGAAGGCGGCGCCTCACGCACCTTCCTTAACACCAAGCGCCTGATGTACGGCAACGAAACCCTGTGGCGGCGCCTGATGGGCAAGATTGTGGATGTGGTGGGACCCTTCGCCACCCTGCAGGTGGCCTCAGGCGCCCGTTGCATCCAGGTCTTCGATAGTTGGGTGGGCGCACTGGGCCCTGACGATTACGTGCGCTACGTCGCGCCCTATTCGCGGGCATTGATTGAGCGCATCCGCTCAGCGGGCGTCCCCGCCATTCACTTTGGCACCGGGGCTGCGGGGTTCTTCCGGGAACTGCACGCGGCCGGTGGCGATGTGATTGGTGTGGACTGGCGCGTCAACATTGACCAGGTCTGGAGCGAGATCAGCTACCGCTCCGCCATCATGGGCAACCTGGACCCCGCTGCCCTCTTCGCTCCACTGCCCGAGTTGAAAGAAAAGGTGACGGAGCTTCTGAAGCGAACCGGTGCGCGGCCGGGGCACATCTTCAATCTCGGTCACGGCATTCTGCCGGAAACGCCCGTGGAGAACGTAAAGGCCGTGGTGCAGATGGTGCGCGACTTCAAACCCCAGGGACGCGACTAGCGCATCCAAAAAGCGGGGTGCCGAAGCCCATTCATCGGCAGACCCCAAAAGAGGAAGGCACGCAGCCCGTAAACCGTGAGCGGACCCTTGGAACAGCAGACAGCGGAAGACCCCATCCTGGTGGTAGGTGCGGGAATTTCTGGCCTCAGTGCCGCCTACACTCTGTCTCAGGCCGGCGCCAACGTCGTTGTGGTGGATTCCCGGTCACGTGCTGGCGGGGTGATGGAGACAACCACCCTGGACGGATGCCTGGTTGAGGGCGGGCCGGATAGCTACCTCTCTCAAAAACCCTGGGCCACCGCCCTGGTCCGCAAACTGGGCCTGGAGCAGGAACTCATCGGCTCCAATGACGACCGCCGCAAGACCTTCATCGTGCGAGACCAGCAGTTGGTTCCCATGCCGGACGGCCTGCTGATGATGGTGCCCACCAAAATTTTGCCGATGGTGGGCACACGCTTGTTGAGTTGGCCAACCAAGCTCCGGATGGGGTTGGAACTGCTACGACGCAAGCCAGCCAAACCTCGCGACGGGGATGTATCCGTGGCTGCGTTCTTTCGCGACCACTACGGGCAGGAGGCCGTGGACTATCTGGCCGAACCCCTTCTGGCGGGGGTTTACGGTGGAGATCCTGAGCGGATGAGCGCCCCCAGTGTTCTGGGCCGCTTCGTTGAGCTGGAAAACAAGCACGGCAGCCTTTCACTGGGAGTTCTGCGGGAACGCAAGGCAGCAGCGACGACACATGCCCCGACGCCCATTTTCCGATCGCTCCGGCAAGGCATGGGCAGTTTCGCCGAAGCGCTGGTGCGCGCCATTGGACCCCAACACCTGCGCTTAGGTCAAAGCGTCCTTGCCTTGGAGCCGCAACGCGGTGGTTACCACGTCAGCTTTGCCGACGGAGCGTCTCTGCAGGCCAGTCAGGTGATTCTGGCCCTGCCCGCGTATGCGGCCGCGTCCCTGCTGGAGTCCATGCATCCGTTGTCGGCGAAACTGCTGGGCCAGGTTCCCTACCATAGTTCCGCCACCGTCGCCCTCACCTTTGACCTCGCGCAGTTCCAACGCCCGCCGGAGGGCTTCGGCTTCCTGGTGCCTCAACGAGAGCGCCAAACCCTGGTAGCGGCAACCTACGTCCAGAACAAGTTTCCGCATCGGACCCCCGAGGGCAAAGTGTTGCTGCGCTGCTTCGTGGGGAGAGCCGCGGAGGCCAACCCCGGTCTCCGTGACGATTCCAGCCTTGTGGATGCGGTGCTGGCGGACTTGCGTCGGTTGATCGGGCTAGTTGCGCAACCCCGCCACTGTGCGGTCTTTCGGTGGCCTCGCGCCATGGCGCAATATGAGGTTGGACACGCCGCCCTGGTTCGGGAACTGCGCCGACAGGTCTCCGCCATCCCCGGCCTGCACCTTGCCGGAAACGCCTTTGAAGGGATTGGGATCCCGGATTGCGTGCGTGTTGGAACCCAGTGTGCTGAGGCGGCGTTAGGGAAACGTTCATAGCGCTCGCAACCGGAAGTCGCGGCCGCGGGATGTCTTCGCGTCCGACAACGATAGTCGCTCCACCGCGGTACGCTGGAGCTTGCGTACTGAGTTCTGCTCTGGAAGACCGCTCATGCTGCTGACTACCCCCTCTCCCATTGATCTGCGAAGCGATACGGTCACCCTCCCGACAGCCGCCATGCGCCAGGCGATGGCCAACGCGGAGGTAGGCGATGACGTGTACGGAGAGGACCCCACGGTACGCAAGCTGGAATGGCGCGCGGCGGAAATCTTCGGCAAACAGGCCGCCCTGTTTGTGCCGTCCGGGGTGATGGGCAACACCATTGGTATCAAGCTACATACCCAGCACGGCGAGGAGTTCGTCTGTGAAGCCCATGCCCACGTTCTGGATTGGGAGCTGTCGATGTCAGCGTGGTTTTCGGGCGTCTTTGCCCGTCCGGTGGCCGCGACAGATGGGGTCCTGCGCTGGAGCGACGTTGCCCCGGCAGTGCGCACGGCATCTCCCCACAACGCGCGGACCTCGCTGATTTGCGTGGAGAACACCCACAACATGGCGGGCGGTATCGTCACCCCGGTGGCGGTGGCGGAGGAACTGTACGCTGAGGCCCACGCGCGCGGGCTGAAGGTTCACCTGGATGGAGCGCGCATCTTCCACGCCGCCACCTATCTGGGGGTTTCCGTGGCCACCCTTGCACGGCACGCGGACACCGTGATGTTTTGTCTCTCCAAAGGATTGGGGTCTCCCGTGGGAAGCCTGCTTGTGGGGACGGCGGAGGACATTTCCCGCGCCCACAGCTATCGCAAGCGCCTGGGCGGAGGCATGCGACAGGCCGGTGTACTTGCCGCGACCGGCTTAATCTCGCTGGAGGAAATGCCCCGTCGCCTGCAGGAGGATCATCACCACGCGCAGGCCTTCGCCGCTGCCATCGCCGACATTCCGGGGCTGGCGATCACGCATGAGGTGCAAACCAACATCGTCATTTTCGATGTCACCGGAACTGGCCAGCAGCCTGAGGCCATCAGCGCCAGGCTGCGCGCGATGGGTGTGCTGCTGAACGGCATCGACAATGCGCGGATGCGTGCGGTCACCCACTACGATGTATCACTCGATCAATGCCGGCGCGCCGCGGACTGTCTGCGGCACGTGCTGCAGCCGGGCGCGAGCCCGTTGGAGCCGCTGCTGGGCAGCACCCGTCTGGGTTAAGCGGCGCTCCCGCCGGCTCCAGGAATTTACATCGCCCGGGAAGCTGAATCCAAGGCCCTCACGATACACTCAAAACAAACGGTGATCCTTTCGTACCCAGGAGAGATCTATGGCGCTTACCCCATCTGTGATGAAGGACCTTCTAACCCCCGCACCCCACTTCTCGCTCCCCGATGTGGTGAGCGGCAAAGTGTATACGCTAGACGAATTCCGTAGAGGCCCCGGACTGTTGGTGATGTTTATCTGTGCCCACTGTCCCTATGTCAAGCATGTGGAGGCGGAGTTGGCCAACCTGGGCCACGACTTCGTCGAAAAGCAAATGGGCATCGTGGCCATCAGTTCGAATTTCGTTGGCAGCCACCCGGATGATGCCCCTGAAAAGCTGAAGGAACAGGCAGAGCGGCTGGGCTTTCCCTTCCCCTACCTATATGACGAATCCCAGCAGGTGGCGCGTGCCTACAACGCGGTCTGTACGCCAGATTTTTTCTTGTACAACGGCGACCTGAAGCTGGAGTATCGGGGTCAGTTGGACGGCTCGCGGCCCGGCAACAAGGTGCCCGTGACGGGCAAGGACCTGCGCTTTGCCATCAATGCGGTGCTGTCGGGACGCACTCCCCCCGAAGATCAGAAACCCAGCATCGGGTGCAATATCAAGTGGAAGCCCCTCTAGGCGCCAAGAAGTTGTTGACTGGCGCTGGCGCGCGGAAAGCTGTGTGCGCGTCACTGTCCCACAAAGGGACACAGGCTGCGATGATGGAAACGCATGGCTAGGAACTCGCAACCGGAATCCCCGTCGGGCTCCGGGTCTGGAAAGCGGGACGAGCAGCGCGCCTGGAGACAGGCCGCAGAATACTCCGGCCTGGCCATGTCGATGCCTATCGCCGCCGTTCTGGGCTATCTGGCAGGCAACTACCTGGATGGATTGTGGGGAACCCGCTTTCTTGGGGTGGTGGGCCTGGTGTTCGGCATCGCGTCCGGGTTCGCGCAATTGGTAAGCAAGGCGCTGCGTGATGCAAAGTCCTCAGAGCGTTGAGTTTCAGGTTTCCCTGCCGCGGTTGCGACGGTGGTGCCTTCTGTTGGGCTCGCTTGGAACTCTCGTTCTTTGGCAGATGGCTGGATTTCCCCCCGCCGTGGGCTTTCTGGTGGGCGCCGTGGCTTCCTGGATGAACTTTGGCTTACTCCACGCGGTTGTGGAACGCCTGGGTCCAGACCCAAAACCGGGCAGCCGCCGGGTAATTTCGCTCTTTGCACTCCGATATTTTGGCCTAGGCGCCCTTGGATATGTTACTCTTAGGGTTTTCGGGAGCAATCCAGCCGCATTCTGTGCGGGATTGCTGGTCGCTCCGTTTGCGATGCTGCTCGACGCTATTTTTGAGTTGATCTATGCCAGAACATGAGCTTTGGGTAACCGCCCTGTTCAACCAGTTTCTGGCTGCTCCCGCGGTGGCTCTGCTGAGCCTCTTCGGGATCACGCCAAAAGACCCCACCGCGCCGTGGTCGAATGCCTATTCGATGCAGGTATTCGTGTTCCTGCTGCTTGTGGTGGTGTTTGGACTTGCGCGCCGCACCTTTTCAGTGGATCGCCCCTCCAAGATCCAGACCGTCCTTGAACTCTTCTACAGCTTCATCAAGGGCCAGACCGAGGACATGATTGACCATCATCCTCACAAACACCTCGCCTTCTTCGGGACTTTGTTCCTGTTCATTCTTGCAGGCAACCTGATTGGGATTCTGCCGACGTTTGAATCCCCCACCATGTTTGCGGTGGTGCCGCTAGGGGCGGCCTGTGTGACCTTCCTGTATTACCAGCTAATGGCCATCCGCGAGGCGGGGCCGGTTGGTTGGTTCAAGCACTATCTGGGGCCCATCTGGTGGCTGTCGCCGCTGATGCTTCCCATTGAAATCCTCAGCCACTCTTCGCGGCTGCTTTCGCTCACCGTTCGTCTGTATGCCAACATGTTCGCGGGCGAAATGGTGTTTCTGGTGTTCCTCGGCTTGGTGCCGATTGGAATTCCCATCATTTTCATGGGTTTGCACACCTTTGTGGCGTTTTTGCAGGCCTACATCTTCACCCTTCTGTCGTTGGTTTACCTGGGACAGATGGTGTCGCACGAGCACTAGTCCGGCAGGCGGATCCGCGCTGGGTTCATCCCTCGCCTCTGGCTTTCGGACGGAATGCTCATGACCGGCAGTTTTTTTGATAGTCTCATAAGGTTTACCAGCAGGCCCCACCCGGAGCATCCTCTTCGGCCGAAGCGTGCCTGCTGCCAGGAATGCAAGGAGCAGATCCGAAATGAAGAAACAGTTGATGCTTGGTCTCCTCAGCCTTGGGCTGGCAGTGCCCGCGTTTGCCCAGGACGCAGCGGCGGGGGGCGCCGTGAACTGGCCCGTCGTGGCCGCGGTGTTCGCGATGGCCATCGCTAGCGTGGGATGTGGATTGGCACAGGGTAAGGCCACTGCGGCTGCCTGCGAAGGGTTGGCCCGCAACCCTGGCGCCGCGGGCGGCATCCGTTTTGCGCTCATCCTCGGCCTGGCACTCATTGAGTCGCTGGCGCTCTACACCCTGGTAATCATCTTCCTGAACGTCTAAGCAAGCAGACGCCGTCCGCGCTTCTCTCTCCAGCAAGCGGGGTTCTGCTCCGCTTGCTGGCAGACCTGCCGGTTATCTGCCCAGGAACTTCCCTACGTCCATCCTGGGGCCGCCCTATCTCCCTGAAGGAACACGATGATTCGTCTCCAAGGCATCTTTCCGCCGCTTGCCACGCCGTTTAACCATGAAGGGGACCTCTACCCCTCGAAGGTAAAGCACAATGTTGAAAAGCTGAATCGGCTTGGCCTGGCGGGTTACGTGGTCGGGGGCTCCACAGGGGAAAGCGTACTGCTATCGCACGAGGAAAAGCTGCGCCTGTGGGGAATGGTGGCGGAGGCGACTGCGCCGGGAAAAACCCTCATCGCGGGTACGGGAGTCGAGAGCGTGCGGGAGACGGCGCAACTGTGCCGCGAAGCCGCAGAAGCCGGCTATCAGGTCGCCATGGTGCGCACGCCTCACTACTACCGGGGCTTGCTCAGCAGCACTGAGGCCCAGGTGGCCTACTTCCGCGCCGTGGCTGACCAATCGCCCTTGCCGGTGCTGATCTACAACTTCCCGCAGGCCACCATGCTGGATATCTCCCCGGAGGCGGTCATCCAACTCAGCGAACACCCGAATTTGTTGGGTATCAAGGAATCCAGCGGCAGCATGGAGAAGGTGATGCGGTTGGTGGCGGAGTGCAAGCCGGGTTTCCAGGTGCTGGTAGGCTCAGCGCCCACGCTGTACCCGTCGCTCCAAATGGGCGCTTGCGGCGCGATCCTGGCCTTTGCCAACGCCGCACCCTATGCAGCCATTTCCATTTGGGAAGCCTTCCGCACGCGACAGCATGAGGCTGCGGCGGACTGGCAGGACCGCATCCGCACAGCGGCTCGCCTGGTGACTACCAAGTACGGAATCCCTGGGCTGAAGCACGCCATGGACCTGAACGGTTACTATGGCGGCCCCCCGCGTCTCCCCCTGGTTCCGTCTTCGCCCGGCGCGCGCGCTGAGATTGAAGACGCTTTCCGCGAATTGAAAAGCTAATTGCGGCCGATCTTCACAGCTGCTCCGCAGGCGCCTCAAGGAATCTGCCCTCTGCGCGGGTTCTGCTTTGCAATTCTCCCATCCGGGATTCCCCGGCGGCTGTCGATAGAATAGAAAGCAGATAGCCGCATGGCCAGCCTTCCTGAAAGTCACAACCCAGAGATGAACCCCACCACACGCGCACGATCGTGGGTGGTGCCCGTAATTGGGTACGTGCTGTCCATTGGATGCCTGGTATGGGTGTACTGGGGTTACCCTTGGGCCGAGGAACTACCCAAGTTGCTCAAGGTGGAATGGCACTGGGTGGCAATTGGGGTGTTCTTTGAGATTGCCACCTACTTCATGCAGGGTTGGCGATGG
>JALOKO010000426.1 GCA_025456495.1 Bryobacterales bacterium
CCAGAAGTCCCCGTCCAGCCGAACGCGACCCGAGGGTTTGAGGTCCTCCACAGCGATGGCCACACGACCGGGCATTGCTTCCACGCCAGTGGCCACCTTGTTGCGGGCAGCGCGAATCACCAAGGACAAAAGGACGATGGTAATGGCGGCGAAGCTGATGGAGACCGCAACGGCTACGCTGGTTGCGATGCGCAGTTCCGGCGCCGGGCTATCCACCAGAAGGATGGCGCCCAGGGCCATGGCGATGGCGCCCCCAGCGCCCAGGATGCCGTGGGAACTGACACTGGCCTCCAGGATGAAAAAGGCCAGGGCCAGCACCAACAGGGCTACACCCATCCAGTTGATGGGAAGCACGCTGAGGGCGGAGAGACCCACCAGCACGCAGATGGCCCCGAGGACGCCAGGGAAGATGAAGCCGGGCTGGCTGAATTCGATGTAAATACCCAGCGCGCCAAGCACTGCGAGAACAAACGCGATGTTGGGATTGCTGACGGCGGTCATCAGCCGTTCGCGAGCGCGTAAGCGGTAAGGTGTGACCTCGGCGCCGCGTAGGCGCAGCATCCGCTGCTGGCCATCCCAGGCAGTGTAGGTACGGGCTTGCAGTTGCTGGAACAAGGCGTCTTCGTCGGCGGCGATCAAATCAATCAAGTGTTGTTGAAGGGCCTCTTCTCCAGTAAAGGCCTTTGCTTGCAGGACGGTGGTTTCAGCCAGGGCGGCATTGCGTCCACGCCGCGTGACGACGCTGCGTAAACTGGCGGACGCATCCTCTTCCACCTTCCGTCGCATGACCGGGTCCATCTGTTGCCCCACCAGGACGGGTGATGCAGCGCCGGTGTTGGTTCCCGGCGCCATCGCCGCAATGTCGCCCGCCTGCAACAGGAAAAAGCCGGCGGAGGCGGCGCGTGCTCCTCCCGGACTGACGTAGGTGATCACTGGCACCGGAGAGGCGACAATGATCTCCACGCATTCCCGCATCGCTTCCATCAAGCCGCCCGGCGTGTTCAGGCGAATCAGCAGCGCGTCGTAGCCCTGCCCGCCCGCTTGGCTGGTGGCGTTGCGCAACACCTCCACGGTCACCGGATGGATGATCTGGTTGAGGTCCACCGACAATACCCGTGGGGGCAATGCAGCGGCTTCCGCCAGAGCTGGCGGCGGCGGCTCACCGGGCTCTTGCGCCGCAGCCGACAATGGCATCGCCAGCATGACTGCCAGCCCAACTGCAACAAGGGCAAATGCACGCATGGGAACCTGCCTTCGCCTGTAGTTCTATCGCAGATGGAACCTCAACGCCAAGGGGGCGCTTCGGTGGATCGCCTCATTGGGCGCTGAGACGCAGGATGGATACGCGCGTGTAGAGGGAAGTGGAGCGTATGCCTCCATCCAGCGGATAAAAAGTTTCGATCAAGCAGGGCAAGCACAGCAAGGTATTCTCGACAGTACAGGAACACCTGTACAGCTTCGCTGCTGTCCCGCCTTGGAATCGCGGTTGTCTTGCTTTGCCGCACGCGCCTTGTGTCCTGCTGAAGATGGATCTTCGCAGGATGGAGGCCGCCTCACCGTCCTGAGAGACGTTGCACCGTTCGCAACTCCAGAATTCGGATCAACGCTTCAGGGAGTTCTTTATGTCAGCCAGTACACGCAGAGTTATTCTGTTTCCTTTCCCGATGGTGTTTGCTGTGTTGTTGGTGTTGTGCAGTACCTTCACCGGGGCGCAAACTTTTCGTGGAGAGATTCGCGGTTCGATCAGGGACGCCTCCGGCGCGGTGCTGGAAGGCGCCGTGGTGACGGCAGAGAACAGTGGCACCGGCGTGCGCCGCACGACACCGTCCAATGGCTCGGGGGAGTTCACCTTTCCAGATATGCCGTTGGGGCAGTATGTCCTGACGGTTTCTCTCCCCGGATTTCAACAACAGCGCAGTCAACCTCTGGAGGTTGTGGTCTCGCGCGTCACCAGCATTGACTTCACGCTGGGGCTTGCGCAGGTTTCCGAGACCGTCGAAGTGGCTGCCGAGGCCGCGCTGCTGGAGGTGCAGTCCACCGCTCTTACGGGCATTGTCAGTACGAAGACGGTATCCGATATTCCCATTAACGGCCGCGACTTCCGGCAAATGATCAAGCTCTCGCCCGGTGTGGGCGCCGGGAACGTGCCGTCCGTCAATGGCAGCCGCAGCCGAGGCAATAACTGGCAGATTGACGGGGCGGACAACGTGGACGCCTTCCAGGGCTATGCGGCCGTGAACCAGGGTGGCGTATCGGGAATTCCCGGCGTGGTGTTACCGATGGAAGCGGTTGACCAATTCAGCCTGCAATCCAACGGCGGCGCGGAGGTGGGCCGCAATGGCGGCGGCCAGGTGAATGTGGCAATCAAGAGCGGAACCAACGAGATTCATGGTTCGGCCTTCTACTACAACCGCAACGAGGCGCTGGCTGAGAACTCGCCATTTGCGCCAACGGGTTCAAAGGTGCGTCGCGTCCGCAACCATCAAGGTGGCTTTTCGCTGGGAGGACCCATCGTGCTGCCTAAGTTTTATGATGGCCACAACCGGACCTTTTTCTTCCTGACCGGTGAGTTCCAGCGTGCTGACGCGGCAAACTCACAGCCAGTGACCACCTTTTCGCCAGCTTGGTTGGAGCGTGGCCAGCAGATCCTCTCACAATTCGGGCAAACGGTGAATCCGGTTTCGGCCAATCTGGTTTCGTTCTGGCCGGAACGGGCGCGTACCGGTGGAGCGGTTGCCAACAACTACACCAGCCTGGATAGCAATCTCTACGACAGCTACAACGGCATTGTGAAGGTGGATCACAGCTTCAACAGCGACCACCAACTTTCGGTGCGCTGGTATTCGGGAACCGGGGTACAGGCAGCCCTTTCCAATACTGCCGCGCCCTTCAGGGAATTTTTCCAGGTGGCGCCTAGCCGTATGCACAACACTTCGGTGGTGCTGAATTCCGTGCTCAATCCACGGTTGGTAAACAGTTTGACTTTGGGAGTAAACTACTTCCTGCAGACCTTTAATGACCAGGACACCAGCTACGACCCCATTGCTGCGGGGTTGAATACGGCTATCTCCTCCCCGGACCTTATCGGTTCACCAACCTTGATCATCAATGGTTTCGCTACGGCTGGCGCAACCCAGCCTCTTGGGCGCATTGATACCACGGGGCACATCACCAATACCGCTTCTTTCATCACCGGTAAGCACCAGTTGAAGTTCGGAGGCGAGTATCGGCGCGGGCACATGGACATCTTCTACAAGTCCAACCAGCGCGGTACGTTCCGGTTTGATGGCACGGCTGGGCCTTGGGCCGCGAATACCGCATTCACGGCGGCAGAGCGCGCGCTGGCTGATTTCCTGGGGGGCTATGTGAGTGGCAACAACGGCGCCACAATCGTTCGAGGCAACACGCAGCGTGACTATCGCCAGAACTCCTTTGACCTGTTCCTGCACGACAACTGGCAGGCGACCAGCAAACTGAACCTGAACGTCGGAGTCCGCTATAACTACCTGGGGCCGATCTTTGACATCGACAACAGCATCACGACGTTCGTTCCGGACCGCGGGATTGTGGCCGATGGGACGGGAACGGGCTCGCTGTATCCGAAGGACTGGAATAACATCTCTCCTCGCTTCGGCTTCGCGTTTACGCCCACACGGGGCGGCAAGTGGGTACTTCGCGGGGGCTGGGGACTCTTCTTTGACGCTCCTGCCGGCGCGTTTTTTGCAGCGAATAGTGGAGGAGGCAATGGCGGAGCAGCAGGCGTGAACGCAAACCCGGGTGGTCCGGATCCCGTCTTCAGCCTCACTCGCAATTCCTTCCGGCTGGTGCCGGGCGAGGACATCTTTGGTGGCTCCACGCCTCGGCCACCGTTTGGGGTGATGGGCGTGAGCCAGGGCTTCCGCACACCCTATGTGCAGAACTTCAACTTCAACATCCAGCGTCAGTTGTGGAGTGGCAGCGTACTTCAGGCGGGCTACGTAGGTTCGGTAAGCAGGAAGCTGGCGATTACCCGCAACATCAATG
>JALOKO010000427.1 GCA_025456495.1 Bryobacterales bacterium
AGCCCAGCGGCGTGGCGGCGCTTGCATGGGATGGGCGCGTGTTGAGCGTCCTCGACACGGGCCTGGCCGACGATCCCGCCACCGTCCTGTGCTGGGTGCGCGCTGTCAGTGGCGACGGTCCCGCCATGGTGGCCGTGGACGCGCCCACCGTCATCGCCAACCCCACTGGTATGCGTCCGGCGGATCGCGCTATGCACCAGCATTTCGGCAAGCAACATGCCGGCGCGTATCCGGCCAACCTCGGCAGCGCCTTTGCCCCCCGCACGACCGGCCTCGGAAACGCCTTGCTGGAGCTGGGCTTCTCCCACGCCGACACCATCCAGCCGCAGGTTCCCGGACGCTATCAGATTGAGGTTTACCCGCACGCCGCCATGCTGCACCTGTTCCGACTCCAGCGAATCCTCAAGTACAAGAAGGGATCGGTGCCGGAACGCCGCGCCGGCCTGCAGGAATACCGGAGCCGTCTCATGGCATTGCCCATGGCTACCCCGCGCCTGCGCCTGCAGTCGCTACCCGAAGTCCCGATGACCGGCAAAGCCATCAAGGCGGTGGAAGACCAGTACGACGCCCTGCTTTGTGCCTACATCGGCGCCTGGTGGTGGTATTGGGGTGCTGCCCGCACATACGTGGCGGGAAACCGCGATGAGGGCTACATCGTGGTGCCCGTCGCGCCCGATTGGCCGGGGAAGGCGAACGGCTGAAGCTCGCCCGCGCCGCGCGCTCGCGCCCCTCACAGCGGGAACTCGGCGCGCTTCACATACACGCTTCCGTTGGGGTGCAGTTCGCTCTCATACAGATGGAAGGATGTGGCCTCAAACTGCGCTGGTTGCTCCGGTGGCAGCGAGGCAATCGCCTGCCGCAACTCGACTACTGGACAATCCGGGGGAATGCGCGCCAGCGTCAGGTGTGCGCGGAAGGGTTTGGTTTCGCGTGGGATCCCCAGGGCGGCCATGGCTGCGTCCGTTGCCGTATGCAGTGCCGACAGGCTCTCTGGCGCGTGCACGCCCCAATAGAGGATGCGGGGCGAGTGCGGGTTGGGCAGCCAGCCAAAGCCGCCCAGCCGGATGGGAATCGGGCCTCCGCGGGATATCGTCCGCAGCGCCTCTTCCACCCCCGCCAGCCTTTCCCCGGCCACTTCGCCCAGGAACTTGGTGGTGATATGCAAATTGCCCGCGGGGCTCCAGCGCGCTTTCGCCGTCGGCCGAAATTGCTGAATCCACCCAACCGCCCGCTGCCGCAAAGCGTCCGGAATATCGATGGCAGTAAATAAACGCATGACTCATGGCGCCACGCGCCACCGGTTTCACCAACGCGAGCAGTCACCCCTGCCCGTGTCCGTCGCACATTCCGTCGTCGATCAATGGCTCGAAGTGTCTGTTGCGAAATTGCTGGATCGGCCCGTTACTCACTGGCCTTTGTTCAAGCAGTTGCGGTCTTCATCAGCATGCTGCACCAGAACAGTAACCGATGCCTACATCGCAGCAGCAGCCCCTGGTTACGGCATCCAACCTTACTCCGCAGGGAACCGCGTGGCGCGCTTCCGCACACTGCACGGGGAGACCCCTCCCCCATCAGCACCAGCAGCACTCCCGAACGTTCACACCGCACGAACTTCCTGAAGCGGCGTCTACCGTGCTTCTACTGCCCGCTGCGGCTGCCGCGCAGGCCACCGGAGTACTCGGCAAACGTCCAGCGCCCGCCCACGATACTATCGCCTTCAATCTTGCCCTGGATGCTGAGGTCGGCCTTGAAGCCTGCGTCCGGGGAATAGAAATCGGCAATCTTCACGGCTAGCGTGCCCTCGCGAAAGGTACCCGCCACCGGCATGTTCGCTTCCGCCACTTGCCCGGTCACCGTTTCGCCATCGGCCTTCAACATCAGACGCGCGGGCTTGTCACCCACTTCGGTTAGCAGCACCAGATCCCAGGTTCCGTTTGGGTTGGCGCTTGTGGCGCTGGCGGCTGCGTCGGCCTTCTCGCCTCGCAGCGATCCGGAGTATTCGCCGAAGCTCCAACTGCCGGTCAGCTTGCCTGCCTCCACGGCTCCCTGCATCACCAGGTCCGCCTTGAAGCCCGCCTCCGGCGCGTAGAAGTCCACAATCTTCAGGCTCAGCTTACCCTCGCGGAAGCTGCCCGTCAGCTTAAACTCTCCCAGCGACCCGGAAACGTCTTCGCCCTGCTGCGAAAGAGTAATCGGCATCGGCCGGTCGCCGATTTCCGTCATCAACACCATGTTCCAAGCCCCGCCCACTTCGGCTGCGGACGCTGCCCATGCCATCGTCATCATCAGGACGGCCACTGCAACGACCTGCGCAAACTGCTTCCAAATCTTCATCGTCATCACCTGTCTGGTATGGAGTCTGGGTGGACACGCCAGCATTTCTAGGATGCCACAGCTCTTCACCGGATGGCTTCCGTTTGGCGGTTGTTATTACAAATTCACGCGCTAGCCTCACACCCGCCACCAGCCCTGCCCACCACCAGTGACGTCCATCAAGGATCAGGACTGCTGGCAGGGCTCCAGCCACAAAACGCCATACGGCGGCAGAGCTGCCGCTAGCCGCTCGCTGCTGCATTCGAAGCGTAACCCCGTCAGCCGGTCTCTCCACCGGCAGGCCTCGCACTCCAGCAGGACGCAGGGCACATCTACGCGCGTCTCATGCGCTGTCACATTCACCAGGCTCAGCAGCGTGGATCTTCCATCACGGCTTTGCCGCCAGACGGCAAACACCTCTCCCTCGGTCGGCAACACCTTCTGCCGCGCCGCAGGATGCAGGGCTGGAATTGAAACCCGGTGCTCAGCCAGTTGCCGGAAGCGGCTCGCCACCCGATAGGCCAGCGAATCCGGGTCCATCAATGCCTCAATCATCGCCCGCTCACTGAAGTTGCGCCGGTTGATCGCCCGTGCTTCGCTCAGCTCGCTTGCGTCCATCGCCGCAATCTGGCTTCCCGTGACGCTTGGCAGATAGATTCCCGGCACCCCCTGCAGCACCAGCGCGATGGCCCGCGATGCAATGAAGCGGTCCACCTTACGGTTGTCGGGTTCCCCTGCTCCCGGACAGTTCAGCGCGTCAAACCAGGTGATGTTCAGCTCATACGGCGACCTTCCTCCATCGGAGTTACTGCGATAGGAAACCAACCCGCCATGCGCCAGCACCCGTTCCACCAAGGCATCGATTTGCGCCCCGCTCAGGATGCCCCGCGCACCTAACAGGCCAATGCCGTCATGGGAGTCCAGAAAGTTGAAGTAGGTCGTGGTCGCTGATGGCGTTCGCAATGCGGCTGCCCACTCCGCCAGCGGCCTGCAGTCCCCGCAGAGAAAGGTGTGCAGCACCAGCGGAGGCAGCGCGAAGTTGTACACCATGTGCGCCTCGTTGGCGCCGTCGCCGAAATAGCTGATGTTGTCCTGGTGCGGCACGTTCGTTTCAGTCAACAGGGCCACTCTCGGCGCCGCAATGTCGATTGCCGCCCTCAGGAAGCGGATGACCCCATGGGTCTGCGGAAGGTGCGCGCACGTGGTGCCCAACTCTTTCCACAGGTACGTGGCTGCGTCAATCCGAATCAGGTCCGCTCCTTTCTCCACATAGAACAGCAGCACCTGCAGCACCCGCAGCAGCACTGTGGGGTTACGGAAGTTCAGGTCCACCTGATCCGGGCTGAAGGTGGTCCACACATAGCGCGGACCATCGATGGTTTCCACCCTGCTTAAGAGCGGGGACGTACGTGGCCGCAGAACATGCCGAAGGTCGTCACCGGTGATGCTGTCCGCGCTAGGGTAGGACAGAAAAAAGTCCTGATACTCGGGATTTCCGTTCAGGAACTCCTGGAACCAGTCACTCTGTGCCGAGATATGGTTTACCACCCCGTCAAACATCAGCCGGAACTGGGAGTTCGCCCGCTCAATGTCGTCCCACGTTCCCAGGTTCGGGTCCACCTCCCGGAAGTCAATCACGCTGAAGCCACGATCAGAGGAATACGGGAAAAACGGCAACACATGGATGGTGCTCACCACGTCGCCCAGG
>JALOKO010000428.1 GCA_025456495.1 Bryobacterales bacterium
CGCAATCCACTGCGACGGTCTCCGCCCCCTCCACCAATTCCATCATCGCTTGTGGAATTCGCACGGAATCTCTCCTTTATCTTTCCAATCGCTCTTGTTTCCCGTCCACAACGGCGCGTTGCGCCTGTTACCATTGCGTGGCTGGACCATAGCCGTTGCGCGTCAGTCAGGTCTCCCGCCCTGTAGCTCGTCGGTCAGGATCGATCAAGAACGCCATTGCGGGAGGGTCTGTCAGCCACCCGCACTTAGCCCCACTTTCGCAATTCGACGCGAAGAAAGGGCGAGTCGACTTTTGTTTTCAACACGAATTTCTGTTAGGCCAGCACTACATCGTTGTCTTTCCCACAATATCCTTCCCTGAAGCATTGACCTTTGGCTGTGGCTGAGCGGGGGAACGAAAGGGACAGTCCGTCTGTCGCTTTCGTTTCACATTTTGCCCGTCCCATTTCGCCCCCGCTGAGACTACCCGATCAGCTTCCGCTTTGCCGATGCAAATTCGGCGGTAGTGAGAGCGCCCGCCCGGTGAAGCGCAGCCAAGCGCTCCAGCTCGTCAACAAGGCCGTTGCCGGCAGGCGGTGGCCCCGGTGCCGGGCTCACTGGCGCTTCAATCCGATCGCGTACGAAGTTACAGAACAAAATCGGCTTGCCTTTGCTGATGTGCGTCACCGACACGCTATTGTTGGACACGATGAACCGGATGCTGGCAAAGAGCGTGCCCTGAGTGAGGGCGATCGAGCTCATGCGGGAGTACGGCAGCTCGTGAAGATCATACCCCCCGAACATCCGCGGGATGTAGATCAGCACCCGTTGCTCTGTGGCGATTCCGGCGGCGGTGCGAGTGGTTACAGCGCCGAAGAGGGCGGACTCGCAGAGGCCTTCCACCCACTCAGCGATCGTCTCGTCGCCACGTAGCTTGGTGCGCGCCGCCTGGACGTTCTTGGGGTAGTTGGTTGGCATGTTTCTGATCGCAGGGTCTCACGTTTTGAGGAACAGGGGAGATGGCCAATGTTGTGGCTGCGGCTTTACACCAACTTGGCGGAGAATCAGAAATCCAGCAAATGCCGGCGGAGAAGTTCCGCACGCTTGTCAGTTTCTGGTGCATCACGAAGGACAATTTAGACAGAACAGTCCCCGGAAGACATGGCGCGGCCGCGCTGGTGGCGGGGCGCGTTGCGGCTTTGCGGGTAGGGTACGGGTGCGCGGACGAGAAACCCATACGCTTCTGCGAACTCGACAGGTAGCTGCTTGGAAACCCGATATCCAGCCTGTTCGAGGTAGTGGTCCCGGATGTCGGCTATGTCGGGCTGGGCCGCAGGCATATGGAGATTCCGGCTCATCTGACCTTGCGCCTGTTCCCCCTCTCCAGGTTTTCGATGAACCCTTGCAGGAACTGCTCACCACCAGCACCTTCGCTTTGGGCCGGTTCGGCCAAGGCGCGATCTCTGCGGCTGCGGAATTCCTGCATCTGGATGGCGCGGAGCTCGTCTCGTGGCTCCATGTGCCGGAGCGCTTCCCTCACCACTTCGCTGGCAGAGGTGTAACGTCCGGATTGCGCCTTGGTTTGAACAAGCTGCTCCGGTTCGCGTGCAGATGCGGGCTGCGTTGGCGATTGTTGTTCCGTGTGGCGGGATGATGTGCGGTTACGCGTGGAATGCTGAGGGCAGAGTGGCGCTGCTCGGTTATCGTTAGGCCAGCACTTTTGCCACTTGCTCAGCGGTTTCGACGCCGCTCAAGGCTGCGCCACCGCAGGTTTGGGTCCAGCGCGGGGCACAGGCTTCGCCGGCGAAGAAGACCCGGTCGGCCAGGGGACGGCGCAATCCCTCGCGGGCCGTGGCGTTGCCGGGGGTTGCCGCGGCGTAGGCGCCTAAGGCCCAGGGGTCGCTTGCCCACTTGGTGAAATCGCCCTTCACGAAGTACTTATCCGCGTCGCTGCCCCACATGCGACGCAGGGAGTTGCGGGCGAAGTCCACGGCCTCTTGCTCTCCGGCGGCGGAAAGCTCCCAGGCAAAATCGCCACCTACAAAGCCCACCAGCAGGTTCAATTGGAAGGGCCAGCAGAGAAAGTAAATGTCGCGCTTGCCGGGGTTTTCGAGAAGGACATCTTCGAAGGCGCGGTAACGGAATTCGGGCTGGGAGAATTGCAAGGGGATCTTCGCTAGCAGCCCCATGGGTAGTCCGGCAATGGCGTCTTGCTTCCAGGCGGGAAGGGGCGGGTGGAAGCGAATCTTTTCGGCGGCCAGCACTCCGGTGGAACTGGTGACGATGCAGACCTTGGCGCGAAGGGTCCCCTGGTTGGTTTCCACTTGAACGCCTTGGCCGTCATAACGAATCTGGCGCACCGCAGTGCTGAGGCTGACAGGAATCTGGTTGCCAAACCGCGCCACCAGGGAGCCGTAGCCCTCTTTGATAAGGAGGTTTGGGGGCACATCGGTTCCCAGGTTCAGGTAGTCGCGGGCGGAAAGCTCATCCAGGTCCACGGCGGAGGACATGGGCCCGTGGAATGTGGCCACCACGTCATCCAGTTCATTGCGGCGGCGGATGGCGGTGGCGGCGGCCACGTCGCGGCGTTCGCCTAGCTTTTCCAGGCGCTTGGAGAGATCCTGCTCCACGCGGGTGGCGCGCTGGCGGACCTCCGGGGAGGTCAACTGACCGCGCAGGTAGAGTCCTTCGAGGGAGGCGTCGTGTTCCTGCAAGGTGTAGCCCCACTCGCGGGCCAACGGCGTGTAG
The DNA here is from genome assembly GCA_025456495.1 of Bryobacterales bacterium. GTDB lineage: Bacteria > Acidobacteriota > Terriglobia > Bryobacterales > Bryobacteraceae > JACTMJ01. The sequence goes on from JALOKO010000428.1 coordinate 2,728, forward strand.
GGATTGTCATCCGCCTTGTGCAGCCACGCGCAGCCGTAATCCAAGGGAACGCCAAAGGTGTCGGAGTTGGTGTAGGCGCGACCGCCAATGCGTCCGCGCGCCTCCAGCACCGCGATGCGCATGCCCAACTGCCGCAGGCGGTGTGCCGCGTGCAATCCGGCAGAGCCTGCCCCTACCACCACAACATCCACCTCGGAAGGGAGACTTTGGGCTGGCAGGCAAAGGCTGGCCCCAAGCGCGCCCAGGAAGGCTCGTCGTGTGTGGGTGTGCATGCAGGCAGCATACCCCGGATGGGGCAGCCGGGGAACAACAGAAATCCGCTGCGTCCAGGGAGCGGGCTTGGGCCGGCGATGGCCTTAGCGCATGGCGGCAACGACGGCGTCGGTGAACTCGTCGGTGCTGGCCGTGCCGCCGATGTCGCGGGTGAGGTGCCTGCCCTCGGAGTAGGTACGGGCAATGGCGCCCTGCAGGCGGCGCGCAGCCTCACGCTCTCCGATGTGGTTCAGCAGCAGCACGCAGCATTGCAGGATGGCGGTGGGATTGGCGATTCCCTTTCCCGCAATGTCCGGGGCGGAACCGTGCACCGATTCGAAGATGGCGAAGTTTTCGCCCAGATTCGCGCCCGGGACCACGCCCAATCCGCCCACCAGACCGGCGCAGAGGTCGCTCATGATGTCGCCGTACAGGTTGGGCAGAATCAACACATCAAACTGGTCAGGGCGCATCACCAACTGCATGCTGGCGTTATCGACGATCATTTCCTGATATTCCAGGCCTGGATACTCCGCGGCTACCTCGCGGCAGCAGTTCAGGAAGAGGCCATCGGCCTGCTTCATGATGTTGGCCTTGTGGATGGCCGTCAGCTTTTTGCGTCCGTGCAGTAGCGCAAACTCGAAAGCTTTGCGGGCAATCCGCATGGAGGCTGTGCGCGTGATCACCTTCAGGCCGGTAACCACACCGGGGACAATCTCCTGCTCCAGCCCGGAATACAAATCTTCAGTATTCTCACGGAATAGAACGATATCCACGGGTTCATTCTGGAAGCGGGAGGGGATGCCCTGGATCTGCACCACGGGGCGGAAGTTGGCAAAGAGATCGAAGCGCTTGCGAAGGGCGACGTTCACGCTCTGGAAGCCGCCAGCCACGGGCGTGGTCACGGGTCCCTTCAGGCCCAAGCGGGTCCGCAGCAGAGACTCAACGACGGTGTCCGGCAGGGTCTTGCCCTGCGCCTGGATGACCGCCGAGTTCAATTCGACGGGATCCCA
>JALOKO010000429.1 GCA_025456495.1 Bryobacterales bacterium
ATCAGCCGTGGACGCAGGCCAGTGACCTGCACGAAGCCACCCGTCGGTTCTGCTGCCAGACGCTGTCCGGCCAGGGCATCCCTTGCGACAGCTTGCCTCCGGGGGACGATCCACTGGCGGTTCTGGCTTCCGCCTCCCGGTACCACGACCTGCTGCTGTTCGGCCTCGGCCAGTGCTATCACCCGCGCGTGGTGCCCGACTTCATGAAGGCCGTCTCCCGGCTGATTACCCAGGGCGCTTGTCCGCTGCTGGTGGTTCCTCGTGAACTGCGCGACGTACGCCGGATCTTCCTCGCCTACAGCGGCACGGTGGCGTCGGCGCGTTCCTTCCGCCGCTTTGTCCAGGGCAAATTGTTTGAACAGGCCTCCATCCACCTCGTGTGTCTGGGCGAGTCCCTGGACGCCGCCGAAGTAACGCTCAACCACGCCAAGGCATACCTGCAGGCGCACGGTAGAACCGTGAACCTCACTGCCCTGCGCGGCAAGGAAAGCGTTCTGGTGGAACACGCCCTCAGCAGCGACACAGACCTCATCATCGCGGGCAGCAACCACCGCAACATGCTGGGCATTGAAACCAGCAGCCAAACCTTGCGCGGCTTTCTCTCCCAGGATCGCATTCCCGTGTTCATCTCCCACTAAACGCAGCTACTTAGGGGAACGCCTCAGGTTGCGCGAATACCGCCCAATGCTGCCATACTGTAAGGCGTGCCACTCATCTTCATTGCTGGAGGCGCGCGCAGCGGCAAGAGCCGCACGGCGCTTGGGATGGCTGCGGTTCGCGGAAAGCAGCCGCTGCTGATTGTCACCAGTGCGGAACCGGATGAGGAAATCCGGGAAGCCGTGTCCAGCGGCGAATCAGGTACGGGCCATCACATGGATACGGTCACCGAACCGGTGGATCTGGCATCCTTGCTGCACGCTTCCAGCCAACGCTACGATGTGCTGCTCATCGACAGCCTTACCGTATGGCTGGGCAACCTGATGCAGCAGGATGCAGAGGCGTTTCCCGCTCGTGTGGAGGAACTGCTGGCCACGCTGGGCGCCATGTCGGCCACCGTCATTGCTGTCGCCACTGAGGTGGGCTGTGGCATTGAGCCGGAAACCGAACTCGCCCGCCGCTTTCGCGACGAAGCCGGCCGCCTCAGCCAGCGCTGCGCCGCCATTGCCGATGAGACCTACTGGATGGTGTTTGGCTGTCCCCTGCGCGTCAAGTAAGCCCCACCCCGCCAGCCTCGTTCGCCTTCCGCCAGAATGCCTACTTCCGCCAGAATGCCTACTTCCGCCAGAATGCCTACTTCCGCCAAAATGCCTACTTGCGCCAGAATGCCTACTTTCGCCAAAATGCAGGTGCGAAGATCAGCAACAGCGTAAAGAACTCCAAGCGGCCCGCCAGCATGCACAAGGAAAGAATCAGCTTGGCCATCGCCGGAAGGTGCGCATAGTTTTCGGCCGGTCCGGCCGTTCCAAACGCAGGACCCACGCTGAACATGCACGCCATCGTCGTACTGAACGCGGTCAACAAATCCAGGCCCAGCATCGCCAACAGCGTGGAGGCCACAATCAGAAACACCACCACCAGAAACAGCAAACTCAGCGCGCTGTGAACCTGTGCCTCCGGCATCACCTCACCCCCCATCCGGATGGCGAACACGCCCTTGCGCTCCACCAGCTTCTTGAACTCCCGTTTCAGCGACAGCAGCATCAGGTACACGCGAAAGCTCTTGATGCCGCCCGCCGTGCTGCCCGAGTTTCCCCCCAGGGTTCCAATAATCAGCAACAGCATCTGCGCCAGAGGCGCCCAGCGTTCGTAATCCGCGGTGGCAAAGCCTGTGGTGGATGCGATGGACGCAACCTGGAACAGCGCCAGGCGAAAGGCCTGCTCCAGGTCGTAGGGTTGGTGATGGAGCAGCGATAGCGTAATCACAAAGCTGCACACCGCGATGGTGGCCAGAAACACCCGAAACTCAATGTCGCGCAGATACGCAAACGGAGATCGTTCCTGCGCGGCACGAAAGTGGACCGTAAAGTTCAGTCCGGCAATAATCATGAACACGATCAGGATGTACTCCACCGCCGGGTTCTGAAACCCGCCCACAGACGCCGTTCTGGTGGAAAAGCCTCCAGTGCCCAGGGTGGAAAAGGTGTGGCAGAGACTCTCAAACCAGTCCATGCCCGCGATCCGCAGCAACAGGTACAGCACCAGGGTGGCAATGACATAAAAGCGCCACAAGCTGCGGGCAGTCTCAATCACGCGCGGCTTAATCCGCTCACTCTTGATGTTGCCCGCCTGCGCCTTGAACAAAGCGGCGCTGCCAATCCCCAGCAAGGGCAGAATGGCAATCGCAAGCAGGATGATGCCCACCCCACCCAGCCAGTGGCTGAAGTGGCGCCACATCTGGATGCTGGGCGGCAGCACCTCCACATCGGGCAGGATGGTGGCGCCGGTGGTGGTGAAGCCTGCTGTCGCCTCAAACAGCGCGTCCATGTAGCTGGGAAACCAAGGGCTGAGTGCGAAGGGAATCGCGCCAATCAGCATGACGCTCGTCCACAGCAGCACCACCAGTAGGATGCCCTCGCGTAAATTCAGGTCAGTGAGGGGGCGCGGGCAGCGCCACAGCAGCAGCAGCCCCAAGGCAGCCGTGCCCGCCATCGTTCCAGCCAGGGGAGCCAGGCCAGCATCCTGATACCCGATGCCTACCGCCACCGGCAGCAACATCGAGAAGGCGAAGATCAGCAGAAATTGCCCGCTGATAAAGCCCAGCGCACTGTACCGGATCACCGCGATTCCCTAACGGCGCTACGGTCCCGGAAGAAGGCTGCCTCCAGCTTCGGCACCTGCGTTTCCAACGCGAAGAAGATCACCCGGTCGCCTGCCTCAATCGTCGAGTTCCCGCGCGGCACAATCACCTCGCCGCTGGGTTTGGCAATCGCGCCCACGATGGTTCCCTCAGGGAACTTCAGGTCCATCAGCCTCTTGCCCACATAGCGCGAATCGTCCATTGCCAGCAGTTCCAACGCTTCGGCCTCCTCCTCACGAAACGTGGTGACGCTCAGCACCCGTCCCTTGCGAACGAACTGCAGAATCTGGTCCACCGCCACCACCCGCGGACTAATGCTGGTGTTGATGCCCAAGCGTTGCGCCATCGACAGATAGTTCAGTCGGTTCAACAGCGTCACCACCTTCTGCGCGCCCAGTTTGCGCGCCAGCAGGGAAGCAATCAGGTTGTCCTCATCGTCGCCGGTCAAGCTCAGAAAGGCGCTCACCCCCTTGATGTTCTCCTCCATCAGCACGGATTCCTCAGTCCCGTCGGCGTGTACAATCAGGGTGTTGTCCAGCAGTTCCGTCAGCTTGTGGCAGCGCTCCAGGTCCTGTTCAAACAGCTTCACCTGCACGCCGCGACGCTCCAGTTCCTGCGCCAGCAGAATACTCACCTGACGGCCACCCAGAATGAAAACGCTCTCCAGCGTGCTGCGCCCCGGCAATCCCATGAAGCGCATCGCTTCATCGGCCTCGTCCTGGTTGCAACACACATACACGTGGTCGCCAGCTTCCAAGGTGTCGCTGCCGCGGGGGATAATCACCTGCTGGTTGCGGAAGATCATCGCGATAATCGAGTTGCGCGGCGGACCCGCGGCATCCAACTCCCGCAACGTCTTCCCCGCCACCCAGTGGTCCGGCTGGATGGTCATCCCGAACAGGCTCACCCGCCCATTGGCGAAATCGAAGATGTCGGAAACGCCAGGTGTGGCCAGTACGCGCAACACCCGTTCGGCCACTTCGCTCTCCGGGTGGATAATCAGGTCGATTTCCAGCCCCAGGTTCTCCGCCATGTGCCGCCAGTAGGCCACCTCCGGCGTTCGCATGCGGCAGATCCGCACACTGGCCGCGCGCTCATTCTGCGCCATCAGGCAGGCCAGGAAGTTGATGTGGTCTGAGTTGGTGACCGCAATCAACATGTCGGCATGGGCCAGCCC
>JALOKO010000430.1 GCA_025456495.1 Bryobacterales bacterium
GGCGGCGGCGTGGAGATCCCCTGGAAGGCGTTGCGCTTCGCACCCCAACTGCGCTACACCCGGTGGGGTGAAGGGCCTTCCCCTGTGCCCTTCAACGCATTGCCCCGGAACGAAGTGTCTGTGCTGTTCAGCACGACCTTTTAGTGTGGCTGCGCGGGTCTAAGTGCGACGCGCCCCCGCATGCCAGGGCATCCCCTGTGGTAGCGGTCAGCGCGTCCATCACCTGGAGATCAGGCGGCGGCATCGGCAGCGTGGCGCCGATCCCCGCCTTCCTCACGCGACAATCGAACGGGATGGGAATCAGCAGTATTGTCTTCGCCTGCGACTGGCGTCAAGCGCTACTCAATCGGCAGTAGCATGGCGTCTCGCTTGAAGCGGCATCGCCTGTGTTGTCGCTTGCCGGAATCTCATCACCCTTCACTTGAGGGATTGCGTGGCCCAGAAGCGCAACCCGCACATGGCATGGCCCGACGATTCAACCCCGACGCTGAAGCCGCGTCCGCGTCACCCACGTTAAGCGCGCCCGTCCAGACGCCTGCCGCGTAGCCTTATTCCTGCCCCGGCGCGCCCGCCGACATCGCATCACATTCCTGCTGACAGCGCTGCAGGTAGCGCTGCTCCACCGGATGCGAAGCCAACTCGATGGCGCGTGCGTAGGCGGCGCGGGCATCCTGGTAGCGCTGCAGGCGTCGCAGGATGCCTGCTTTGGCCGCAGGCAGCAGGTGATACCCGGCCAGCGATCCCGCGTCTTCAATCCGCTGGATCCACTCCAGTGCCGCTTCCATCCGTGTGGCGAAGCCCAGGGCCACGGCGGCGTTCAGTTCCACCACCGGCGTGGGTGTCCAGGTGAGCAAGGCGCGGTACAGCGCGGCGATCTGCGGCCAGTCCGTCGCCGCAGCCGTGGGCGCATCGGCGTGGAGCGCGGCGATGGCTGCTTGCGTCTGGTAGGGACCGGGGCTGCGCAACACCAGCGCCCCGTCCAGCGTCCGCTGGCCTTCACGGATCTGCGCATCATCCCAAAGGCTGCGGTCCTGCTCATCCAGGGTCACCAGCTCCAGGTCTGGCGTCAGGCGCGCCGCGCGACGCGAATCGGTGAACAGCATCAACGCCAGCAGGCCACGCGCTTCAGCCGAAGTAGGCAACAGTTCCACAGTGAGCCGTGCCAGGCGGATCGCTTCCCGCGCCAGGTAAGGCCGCAGATAGGACGGCGCCTCGGTGGATGCGTAGCCCTCATTGAAAATCAGATACAGCACCCCCAGCACCACCATCGTGCGCTGCGGCAGTTGCTCGGCCGCGGGAACTTCGTACGGGATGGCCGCCTCGCGAATCCGTCGCTTGGCGCGCACCAGACGCTGGGCGGTCGTGCTTTCCGGTTCCACGAATGCCCGGGCGATCTCGCGGGTAGACAGTCCGCCCAGCGTCTTCAGCGCCAACGCCGATTGTGCTGCCGGGGGCAAGTCTGGATGACAACAGGTGAATAGCAACCGCAACCGGTCGTCCTCAATCGGCGGCGCATCCAGCAGCTCCGTAGGCGGAACCGACAACGATTCTGGAAGCGCGCTGGCAGGCCGTTGCCGCAGCCTGTCCAGCACCTGCCGGCGCGCCACCGTGTTCAGCCACGCGCCCGGATTGCCGGGAATGCCGTCCCGCTGCCAGGCAACCAGGGCCTTGGCGCAAGCCTCCTGCAAGGCATCCTCAGCCACGTCGAAGTCGCCCGCCAAACGGATGAGCCCAGCGAGGATACGTCGGCCATCCGTGCGGAACACTTCATCAATGATGCGCGCCAGAACCATCGCGGCAGGCTATGCCCCCATCCCCAGCGGACGCACCTCTACCGCCGTGTTAAGGTCACTCCCGGGCATCTTCGCGGCCCACGCCATGGCGGCCTGCAGGGATTCGGCCTCAATCACGTAGTAGCCGCCTAAGTGCTCCTTGGTTTCGGCGTAGGGTCCATCCACCATCCGGGCAACGCCCTGCTCGAAGCGAACCGTGCCAGCCTCGGCTGCGGGTCTCAGTTCCGCACCCCCCACATAGGCGCCCGCCTCGCGCAGTTCCTCCATGTAGGCCATGTGTGCACGATAGAGAATCTCCAGGTCTTCCTTCCCCATGGCGACCCAATCCGTCTCCACGCCATAGATCAGCAGTAGGTATTTCATGATGTGATTTTCCAACTTTCCTTCGGTGTCGTTCTTCACGCCCGGGGCGGCCCAGCGCCCTGGTCATTGGATTGACGCGAACGCGAGGCATCTTTCGACAACCTCTGCATCAATTTTCCGCTACCCACCACGGCAACCAGGCGACGCAGCCTCACCGTGCTGGCACGCCCGCCACCCACCGCACCCGATGCCGCGCGCTTCCGTGGGACTGTGTAAGGTCTCCCTGGGTTCGCACGTTTCCCGTCTATGGATTTCACTACCATGGTAAGGATGGCTCGTAATTTGTCGTCTGCTCTTGTGCTCATTGGCCTGATGCTGCTGGGCGGGTGTTCGCGAAAAACCGCTATGTACGATCTCAACGATCCCCTGGCCTCCGTGGACCAGCATTCCTATGCCCAACCGCGGGAGTGGATCACCAACCATGTCCATCTGGATCTGGATGTGGACTTCACCCACAAGGTGCTGCGCGGCTTCGTGCGGCTACACCTGGAGCGGCCCCCGGGTGCCACCGGTCGTTCGCTGGTGCTGGATACGCGGGATCTGAAGATCACCAAAGCTGAGCACACCGCCGGGGAAGACACCACGCAATGGACCCCCACCACCTTCGCCCTGGGCGATGCGCATCCCATCCTGGGCACGCCGTTGCGCGTAGAAGTTCCAGAGGGCACACGCATGGTGCGCATCCACTACGAAACCATGCCTAAGGCGGCCGCCCTGCAGTGGCTGTCCCCCGCGCAGACAGCGGGAAAGAAGCACCCGTTCCTGTTTTCGCAATCGCAACCGATTCACGCCCGAAGTTGGATTCCCTTGCAGGATTCGCCCTCCATCCGCGCGGGCTACTCAGCCAGCATCCGTGTTCCCAAGCCTCTGGTGGCCGTGATGAGCGCGGCAGCTGAACCCAATGAGCAGGATGAGGAACCGCGGCAGGACACCGAAGCCGCCGCTGCGCCCGCCAATGACACCACCGAATTCCGCTTCCTGCGCCGACGCCGGATTCCGTCGTACCTGATCGCGCTGGCCGTGGGTGACCTGCGTTTCGTCAATATCGATCCGGAGGCCCGCACCAAGCCAGAAGCCCTCTCCAAGCAGGAGATTGGCCGCACGGGCATTTACGCGGAAGCCCCCATGCTGGAGGCGGCCGCACGGGAATTCGAAGATACCGAGACCATGATCCAGGTGGTGGAAAAGCGCTTTGGCGACTATCGCTGGGGGAACTACAACCTGCTCATCCTGCCCCCCAGTTTTCCCTTCGGCGGCATGGAAAACCCGTCGCTCACCTTCGCCACGCCCACCGTCATTGCCGGCGACAAGAGCCTGGTGGCGCTCGTGGCCCACGAACTGGCGCACTCCTGGAGCGGCAACCTGGTTACCAACGCCACCTGGCGCGATTTCTGGCTGAACGAAGGCTTCACCGTCTATCTGGAACGGCGCATTTTGGAGGATCTCTACGGCAAGGAGCGGGCCGACCTGGAAGCCGTCATCGCCTACAACGAACTGCAGGAGGAAATGGCCGTCAACGTGCACGGCCTGGTGTACATGGCACAAGCCTTCGCACCAGTTTTGGAGCAACGCAACGGGTGTGGAATCTTGGTACAGATCAATTCCGTGGCCTCGCTGCGGTGTGCGGTGCCCAGTGTCGCGACGTACAGCGCCTCCAAGGCGGCGTCCTTTTCCATGACCCAGGCGATACGAGAAGCCCTGCACCCACAAGGTGTGCACGTGGTCAGTGTCCATCCGGGACCCATTGCCACCGACATGTTGGCGACGGCCCTGCAGGAATTTCAAAACATGGCCGAGCCGCCCAAGAAGGTG
>JALOKO010000431.1 GCA_025456495.1 Bryobacterales bacterium
GGTGGCGGTCTTGTTGGCGAGGGCGGCTTGAAACAGCGTGGTGGAAAAGCTCTGGCTTGCGTAGGGACCCAGGAAGTCCGGCAAGTGCAGCACCAGCACTTGTAAGTCGCCAGAGGCATGCGCGGCCATCGCAATGTCTTCCTGTTGTTTGCGGAGGGCGCCCTTGCGGGTTTGCGGTTGGCGGGGATGATCCTCGGCCACCCACTGAGTTTGCGGCGCGCCGTAGGAATACACGCTGGAGATCACCAGCAGGCGCTGAACGCCCTCTGCCTTGGCGGCCTCCACGACATTGGACATCAGTTTGGGATGAAGGTCAAAGCGGTGGTAGGGCACCCCAACCGCATAGACGATGGATGCCGCACCGGCACATGCCGCGCGCGCCTCTTCGGGGCGGCTGAGATCCGCGCCCCGCAGGTGACAAAGCTTGTGCTGCCCCGCCGTTCCCTGCAGCCGACTGAGGTCGCGTCCTACAGCCAGGGTGGTGATGCCGCGACGATCGAGTTCCGCCGTGACGTGGATGCCCACGGCTCCTGCGGCGCCAAGAATTGCAACTGGTTTGTTCATAGAGTTCATGCGATGGCGCGCTGCCCCTTGCCATCGCAGGTCCTGCCGTAGGAAGCGCAGCGCTGTCCCATGGCGATAGATGCAGCACCCACCTCCCGGGTCGCGACATCTTGCGCGCCAAGGTCGTGCGCGCCAAGGTCGCGCGGGACAGGGCCGTGCGCGCGGCGCGACCCGCGTGTACACTGAAACTCGTCAGGCGAGCGGATGAGGGATGTCCGCTGGTGCGGCGTTTGCATGTGGCTGGGCAATTTTGCATATGGCTGGCCAATGTCGTCGCGGTGAACCACTTTCCAGCAAGGGAGGCACGTCTCGATGCGCGGTGAGCAGTTTGATTACACCAACCTGAGCGGATCGTCGGCGCCGATGCCTCCACCCCCTGCGGCGGGCGCGCCGCCACCGCGGAAGGCCGGGCTACCGCCGTCTGGCCGTCGCTCACCCGCGCTGCTGATTGGCTGTAGCGCCGCGATGCTGTTCGTGGTGGTGGTGGGCGGCTTCATTGGCGGCATCGCCACCCTGATTCTGACGTCCATCAAGTCCAGCGACCTTTATCAGCAGGGGGTCGCACAGGCAGCCAGCCATCCGGAAGTGATCCAACATCTGGGTCAACCGGTGGAGCCCCGTTGGTATGTGATGGGAAATTTCCAAAGCAGCGGCGGCAACCAGGAGGCAAACCTCACAGTGCCGCTGCATGGGCCATCGGGTTCAGCCACCCTGTACATTGACGGCCAGAAACGGGCGGGCAAGATTCGCTATCGGGAACTGGCCGTGGTGGTAAGCGGTTCCAACGTCCGCATTGACCTGGTTCCGCAGTAACCACGCGTGAGCGGGCACACGGCGAAGGGCGCCTCGGCACGCAGGGGAATGGACGGGCGGAAGCAGGTGCATTCCGCAACCCGCTGTCCACACTCACGTGGTAGCTTGGGGGTATGCAACGTACGCTGATTGCCACCATGTTTGGCCTGTTTTGTTTTGGGCTTCTGTGCACCGCGGGCTTGCCGCTGCATGGCCAGGACCTCAATAGCGAGATGCCCCGGGAACGTCGCCGCGCGGTGACGGAGCTGGGCAAACAAGGGCCATCGGCGGCGACGTGGACGTTGAGGTTCGACGCGAAGTGGTGAAAGCGGTTGCGGAAATCGGCACCCAGGACGCGATTCCGATCCTGATTACCGCCACGGAGGACCGGCACCCCGATGTACAGATTCTGGCCGTTGACGGCCTGGTGAACATCTACCTGCCCGGCTACTTCCAGACCGGAGTTTCCGCCATCTGGAGCAATTTCGCACGCAGCGTGAAGAGCCGCTTTGTGGAGGTGAGTGACCAGGTGATTGACCCGTATGTGCAGGTGCGGCCCGAGGTGATTGACGCCATCGGCGCGCTGGTTACTCGCGGCATGAGCAATGATGCGCAAGCCAACGCGGCGCGTGCGATAGGAATCCTGCGGGGCAAGCAGGCTACGCCTCAATTGCTGGAAGGCCTGAAGAACCGCGACGGCAGCGTGATTTACGAATCCCTGAACGCGCTCACCAAAATTGGCGACCCGGAGACCGCGCCGAAGATTGCCTACCTGCTGAACGACCCGGACCGGAAGATCCAGATCGCCGCCATTGAGGCTAGCGGGATGTTGCGCAACCAGGAGGCTTCCGGAAATCTGGAGGCGCTGCTGAACCGGAATCGCAACCGGGACGTGCAGCGGGCAGCGCTGGGCGCCATTGCCATGATCGCCGCCCCGTCAAGCCGACCGACGTTTCTGCAGTATTTCAATGATCGCGATGAAGGGTTGCGGGCGGGCGCCGCGGAGGGCCTGGGTCGGCTGGGGAACCGCGATGACGTTCCCATGATCCGTGAAAAGTTCGATGGCGAAACCAAGCGCACGCCGCGGCTCTCAATGGCCTTTGCCCTGGTGAAACTGGGCGACAACAGCACGGAGGCGCTTAGCCCGCTCACCCTGCTGGTGAACGAGACCAACAAGAGCGCCTTCCGCAATGTGGCCACAGCCTTCCTGACGGAACTGGCGAGGGATGGCGACGTGCGCACCTCGCTGTTCCGGTTTTTGGAATCCGGGACGCGCGATGAGAAGATCGCCCTGTGTCAGGTGATGGCGCGCAGCGGACAGTCCGACAGCGTACCGTACCTGGAACGGCTGAGCCAGGATCGCGATGTGGAAGTGGGCAAGGAGGCGCTGCGCGCGCTGCAGGTGGTGCGCGGCCGGCGTTAGACTGCGCTGTTGGGCAAGCTAGGGTGATTCTGCTGTCGGGGGCGTTTCTGATGCGCCATCCGGGCTAGAATCGGAACAGCACCTATGCAACCACAGAAGCTCGAACTCATCAAGCGTGAGGACTATCGCGAGGATTACGCCAACAGCGTTCAGTTGCGCGCCAGCCTCTGGGACTTCTTTCTGCTGTTTGGAAAGGCCGACCAAAGGAGCCCGGAGGACGTGCAGATTGAGAATTTCCAGGGCGTCTATCTCAGCCCCCAACAGGCCAAAGCGTTGCTGAACCTGCTACGGCAGAACGTTCTGCAATACGAACAGGCCTTCGGCGAAATCCGCTTGGACCCGCAGGCTGGAGCCAGCGACATCGGCCAAGGCTCAGTAAACTAGCATCGCCGCCGAGACTTCATGGGGACGCCATCGGTGGCCATTGGCTTGGAGCGGCGTGGACAGAATGCCCGCGCCGGTTTCATCTTCTTTTTTCTGATTGCCAGCGCGGTCCTCGCCATCCACTATCCCCTTTGGGACCTGCCCTATTTCTGGGATGAACTGGGCCAGTTCGTGCCCGCCGCGTTGGACATTCATCAGGACGGGCGCTTCGTTCCACAAAGCACTTTGCCGAATATCCACCCGCCGGGCATTCCCCTCTGGCTGGCCGCGGTTTGGACTCTGTTCGGCTACTCAGTGACGGCCACCCGGCTGGCCATGCTGCTGCTGGCCTCAGTGGGCGCCTTTCTGGCTTTCCTGCTGGCGTTGCGCCTGGCGGATGGCGTTCGGGGTCTGCCCGGGTTATATGTTCTGCTGTTGCTGCTGCTGAATCCGTTGTTCTACACGCAGTCAATGATGGCGCAGTTGGACATGCCGGCCATGGTGTTCACGTTGCTGGCGCTGTGGCTGTTTCTGGAGGAGCGGCTCTGGCTGGCCATCCTGGCCTGCACGGTTCTGGTGTGGGTGAAGGAGACAGGCATCGTCCTGCCGGTGGTGATGGGATGGCTGCTGCTGCGAGAGGGGCGCCGTCGCGAGGCGCTGCTGTTTGCCCTGCCCTGCGTTTCCCTGCTGCCGTGGCTGGGGGTGTTGTGGCAGGCCACCGGCAGCATCTTTGGCAATCGGGAATTTGCGGAGTTCAACCTCAGCTATCCGCTGCATCCGCCGCGGTTGGTGCTGGCGCTGCTGCGGCGCGGCTTCGAACTGTTTCTGAACCACGGCTACTTCCTGGGTGCGCTTCCCCTGGCAGTCCTGTGGCGGCGTCTGCCGTTGTTCCAGCGTCGCGAATGGACGCTGATCTTCTGGTTCAGCATCCTGCACATTCTGGCGGTGACGGTGACCGGCGGCGCGGTGCTGGAGCGCTACCTACTGCCCGTTTTGCCGCTGACACTCATCGCCTTCGTATTCTCCTGGAGCCACCTGCGCCCCCGCTGGCGCAACACGTTGCCGCTGGCCACGGCCGTGCTGTCGGCATCGGGATTTTTCCTGAGTTCGTGGTTCCCGCAGCCCCACGAGAACGACCTGAGCATGGTGCGGCTGGTGCGACTGTTTCAGCTTGCGGCGCGTGAGGCGGAAAGCGCGCCTGCCAGCCAACGCATTGCCACTGCCTGGCCGCTAAGCGACGCACTGCGCCGTCGCGAGTTTGGCTATGTAGCGGCGCCCCGCGACGTGTTGGCCTTGCGCGATTTCAGCCCCCAGGAACTCGCGCGCGCCGGCAAGCAGCGTCCGGATGTGATGATCTGGTTCAGCCGCGATTCGCTGGGCAACTCGTGGCTGTTTGACCGGTTCCCCACACTCGCCCGGGTGCGCGAGCAGATCTACGGCTGGCAGACCGAAGACGACGCCATTGGCGTGGAACAAACGACCGGCCTGCGGGAAGCCTACCGGGTACGCACGGGCGGGGAATCAATGGCTATCTTCCGCCGTGCGCGGTAGCCGCAGCCATCGGGGCGGTCATCCACCGTAGGGCTTCGCGATCGCAAGCCCGGGTTCGCCGGAAATCGCAGTTCCCGCTGGCGCAGGTGGCTCACGCGCTTGCGGAGGTTGGGCTCAAAGGATGAGTTCTTCCCACGCCAAGGCATAGCCAAGCGCGCTCTTCACCTCCGCGATCCTGGATACCGACAATCTGGAGATGCGCTTCACCAGGTACTGCTTGGAGATGGTTCGCAGCTTGTCGAGGTTGACGACACAAGGTTTGGGCATTCCCTCAGACTTTCCCAGCCGGACCTCAATGGGAATGTCGCGAATGGTGGAAGTAATCTCAGCAGCGATGAACTTGCTCAAAACGCGATAGGCATCATCACGACTGAGCAGGAGCACAGGGCGGCGACCGGCTGGCTCGGGCAGATCTGCCCACCAAATCTCGTACTGCTTCACGGCTTCCACTCCGCCTTCTTCACGGCTTCCACTCCGCCTTCTTCACGGTTTCCACTCCGCCTGCTTCACGGTTTCCACTCCTCGGCGTTGGCCCAGTCGTCAGCATCCTGAGGGGTGTCTGGCTGCCTCAGGTAAGCGTCACGAATCGCGTCGTACTCGCGTTTACGAATCGCGTCCTTAACGGCTTGTCGGATGAACTCCGCGCGTTGGCGCTTCGCGGCTGGCGCCACCTTGTCCAGGGACCGCAGCAGATTCTCGTCTAGTTGAATCAATATAGATGGCATTCGATCAGGAGTATATCATTTGAAAGTATAGACAGTGACGTTTCCTGGGGCCAGCTGCGGATGGGCGTCGCTTGGATACGCTGCGCTGTGTGGCGTGGATACGCTGCGCTGTGTGGCGTGGATACGCTGCGCTGTGTGGCGTGGATACGCTGCGCTGTGTGGCGTGGATAC
>JALOKO010000432.1 GCA_025456495.1 Bryobacterales bacterium
CGATGCCCAGCGACGTGGAATCCACACGGTTGGAAGAGCCGGCCAGGTCAATATCCACCTTGGCGTTGGCCTGGGTGCTGCCGCCGCCGACGTAGACCGCGATGTTGGCGTTGTTGACACCGCCCGATACCAGGCCGATGTTGGATGCCTGCCGGTTGATTTCCGTCAACAGGGAGTTGTACTCGTTGTTCAGCGTGCTGCGGTCGCCCGTGAAGGTGCCCGAACCGGACTGAGTGGCCAGGGTCTTCAAGCGGTCAAGGATCTGCGAAATGTTGTTCAAACCGCCATCGACGATCTGCAGTTTCGACAAACCGTCACCCGCATTGCGGACGCCCTGGGTAAGTTCCGTGATGTCGCTGCGGAAGCGGTTGGCAACGGCCAAGCCAGCGGCGTCATCGGCGGAATTGTTGATACGCAGGCCCGAAGTCAAACGGTTGATGGTCCGGCCCTGGAACTCGTTGGTGACGCGCAGATTTTCGCGCGCGATCAAAGAGGATACGTTGGTTACGATCGAAGTCGACATGAAAAATCCATCCTGTGGAATTGGTGTTTCCGGCGTCCTGCCGGACTCCCTGTTTGCGCCCGGGAGTAGCGTGTACTGTCACCAGTCCATATCGGAGAGGCTGAGGATGGCGTGAGAGAAAAAGTGATGGTTTGGTACCGCGTGCAGGTTTGTAAGCGGAACGCCTCAGGGTGTTCCCGGGCGGAAACCGTAGCCTGAAGCGGCAAGTAGGTGATGCGGAAAGTGGGTGATGCAGACAAGAGCGGGGCTGCCGGTTGGCAGCCCCGTAGGGAGTCCCAAGGAGGAGGGAACGAACCGCGTGCGCGGCGCTTACTGCTTGTAGGTAAGCGGCAGGGAGGAGGCGCCGGTGAGATACTGATCCACGCCATGGGCGGCGTTGCGGCCTTCGGCGATGGCCCAGACGACCAGGGATTGGCCGCGGCGAACGTCACCGGCAGCGAAGACGCCGGGGACACTGGTCATGTACTCGTCGTTGGCCTTTGCGTTGCCGCGGGCATCTAACTGATAGCCCAACTGGTCAGCGATGCCGCCCGGACGGGGTCCGGTGAAGCCCATGGCCAACAGCACCAGATCAGCGGGCAAAACGGATTCCGAGCCCGGCTCCACTTCGAACTTCGGAGGAGCACCGACGCGGACAGCGTGCAGGGCCTTGACGTTGCCGTCGGCGTCGCCTTCGAAGCGGGTGGTATTGATGCTCCAGAGGCGCTGGCCGCCTTCCTCATGGGAGGTTTCCGTGCGCAAACGCATCGGCCACAAGGGCCAGGGGGTTTGGGGGGCGCGCTCAACCGGCGGCTTGGGGAACAACTCCAACTGGGTGATGCTGGCCGCGCCCTGACGGCGGGAAGTGCCGAAGCAATCGGCGCCGGTATCGCCACCGCCAATGATGATGACGTGCTTGCCGGCGGCGGTAATCTCGCCTTCGTTGTAGCCGGTTTCTTCACGCGAGACGCGGCGATTCTGCTGGGGCAGGAACTCCATGGCGAAGTGGATGCCCTTCAGTTCGCGGCCAGGGACGGGGAGGTCGCGGGGCTGCTCACTGCCCATGGCCAACAGGATGGCGTCGAACTCGCTGCGCAGCCAGTCGCCGGTAATCTCAGCGCCCACGCTGACGTTGGTGCGGAACTTCACGCCTTCGGCTTCCAACTGCTCAAGGCGACGGTCAATGACCCACTTTTCGAGCTTGAAATCGGGGATGCCGTAGCGCAGTAATCCGCCCGGTTTGGCGTTCTTCTCAAACACGGTCACAAGGTGCCCGGCACGATTGAGTTGTTGCGCGGCCGCCAGACCGGCAGGACCTGAGCCGATGATGGCCACCTTCTTGCCGCTACGCTGCGCGGGAGGTTCCGGCTTCACGTAGCCACGCGCCCACGCCTCTTCAATGATGGTGCGCTCCACCACCTTGATGGAGACCGGGGGCGAAGTGATGCCCAGCACGCAGGAGGTTTCGCAGGGCGCCGGACAGATGCGTCCGGTGAACTCCGGGAAGTTGTTGGTGGCGTGCAGCATGCGGATGGCTTCGTCCCAGCGGTCGCGATAGACCAGGTCATTCCAATCGGGAATGATGTTGTTCACCGGGCAGCCGGTGTGGCAGAAGGGGACGCCGCAATCCATGCAGCGGGCGGCCTGCGTCTTCACCGCCTCCATGGGCAAGGGCTGATAGACTTCCAGGAAATCCTGCACCCGCTCTTCCACGGGACGCTTGCCGATCTCCTGACGATCGTACTCAATAAATCCGGTTACTTTACCCACGTACCACCTCCGTCTTGCCGTTGGCCCCGGCGGCTTCCACTTGCCGGGACGCGCCAGGTTTGGCGTAGCCCAATACCCGCTGGAATTCATGCGGGAAGACCTTCACGAATCGAGGCAGCATGCGGCTGAAGTGCTCCAGGATCCACTTGGCCTTGGGGCTGCCCGTACACTCGACATGGTTTTGGATTAACTGCCGCAGCAAAGCCTGGTCTTCCTCGTCCGTGACGGGCAGGAGATCGACGCTGGCCAGGTTGCACTTGAACCGCGCGAACTCGCCCACCTCATCCAGGACGAAGGCGATGCCACCGCTCATGCCCGCGGCGAAGTTGCGGCCGGTGCTTCCCAGCACCACCACCTTGCCATTGGTCATGTATTCGCAGCCATGATCGCCGACGCCTTCGACGACAGCGGTCGCGCCACTGTTGCGGACGCAGAAGCGCTCACCTGCGACGCCGTTGAAGTAAGACTCGCCACTGGTGGCGCCGTACATCACGGTGTTTCCGATGAGGATGTTCTCTTCCGGAAGGAAGCTGGATTCGCGCGGGGGATAGACGATGACGCGTCCGCCGGAAAGGCCCTTGCCGACGTAGTCGTTGGCATCGCCTTCCAGTTCCAGGGTGATGCCGCGTTCCAGAAACGCGCCGAAGCTCTGTCCGGCGGATCCATGGAACTTGAAGTGGATGGTGTCCGCGGGAAGGGGTTCCTGATTGAAGGCACGGGCGACGCGCCCACTCAACATGGCTCCCACGGTGCGGTGGACGTTGCGGATCTCCATTTCCGCGCGCACGGGTTGGCGCGCTTCCAGGGTGGGCGAGGCAAGCTGGATGAGCTCGTGATCGAGGGCCGATTCCAGGCCATGATCCTGGGGCATGATGCAGCGGGCAGCCACGCGGGAGGGCAACTCCGGCCGGTGCAGAATGCTGGCGAAGTTCAGTTGGCTGGCCTTCCAGTGCTGCACGTCAGCCTGCATCTGAAGGCGATCACTGCGCCCGATCATGTCGTTCATGGTGCGGAAGCCAAGGCGGGCCATGATCTCGCGCAGCTCTTCGGCGACGAAGAAGAAGTAGTTGATGACGTGCTCTGGCGCGCCGGTGAACTTGGCGCGGAGTTCCGGGTCCTGCGTGGCGACGCCCACGGGACAGGTATTCAGATGGCACTTGCGCATCATGATGCAGCCCATGGTGATGAGGGGCGCAGTACTGAAGCCGAACTCCTCAGCGCCCAGCAAGGCGGCGATGGCCACGTCGCGGCCCGTCTGCAGTTTGCCGTCGGTCTGGACGATGATGCGGCTGCGCAGGTCGTTCATCAGCAGCACCTGCTGCGTCTCGGCCAGGCCCAGTTCCCAGGGGATGCCGGCGTGCTTGATGGAGGTGAGCGGGGATGCGCCCGTGCCGCCATCATGGCCGCTGATCAACACCACGTCCGCATGCGCCTTGGCGACGCCGGCGGCAACGATGCCCACGCCCACTTCGGCCACCAGCTTCACGCTGATACGGGCCTTCGGGTTGACGTTTTTGAGGTCGAAGATCAGCTGGGCCAGGTCTTCAATGGAATAGATGTCGTGATGCGGGGGAGGTGAGATCAAGCCCACACCGGGCACGGAGTGACGCACCCGCGCGATAATGGCATCCACCTTGGGACCGGGAAGCTGCCCGCCTTCGCCCGGCTTG
>JALOKO010000433.1 GCA_025456495.1 Bryobacterales bacterium
GGGACGTCCTGGGAATACAGGACGAACTTACTATCGCGGCTCCAGAAGTAGCCCTGGATGGGGCGCTTGGTTTCGGCGGTGATGGGCTTGGCGGCCGAGAACGGTTCAGTCGCCTTCTTCACCCAGATATTGCGGGTGCCCTTATGGGGTTTCAGAAACGAGATGAACTGGCCATCGGGAGAAAGCTGAGCCCCGGCGATTTCCACTTCGCCGAAGAACAGGTCACGATCCACCAATGGCGGCATCTGCGCAATGACCGCTACAGCCAGGGCCATGGTCAGGCACCAAAGCATTGCCAATCGAAACATGGAGAGCTCCTTGGGTTCAAATGATGGGCGCTATGCGACGGTGCGTGTTCCGCCTCATGCTGTGACTAACGTAAAGCAATACGGCGAGTTCGAGGAAATCTTGCATCCGCCACTGAATTTATTTTCCGCCATGCAAATGGATAGGATAGACAAGATCGCAATGGGAACTCGGAGGCGCCATGTCCGTTATCTTCGCACCACATCTCACCCGCCGTCGTTGGCTGGCGGCAGCAGCCAGCCTGGCGGGCGTTGGCCTGAGTAACGCACAGCAGCAGGCACAGGAGCCAGCCGCGTGTGTGGCCACGAAGCCGGACGATGGATTCGCGGGCCGCATTGGCCGTACAGCCGACGATTCAATGTCGGCCCCCCTGTCGACGCCCACAGCCAACCCAGCCAGCCCGAACATCATCTACATTCTGTTGGATGACACCGGCTTCGCGGACTTGCATTGCTATGGCAGCGAAGCAGCCACGCCCCATATCGACGCCCTTGCCGCTCAGGGGCTACTGTACACCCAGTTTCACTCCAAGGCCATCTGCTCGCCTACCCGCGCGTCCCTGCTTACTGGGCGCAACAACCATGCGGTGGGCATGCGACAGTTGGCTGAGGAGGATCGTGGCTTTCCGCATTCACGCGGTCGCATTCCTTCCTCGGCTGCTACCGTCGCGCAAGTATTGCAGGCCAGTGGCTATAGCACTTACGGGGTGGGGAAGTGGCATCTGGCGCCGCGCGAAGATTTCGGACCCGGTGGCCGCAAGCAGCACTGGCCGCTACAGAAGGGATTTGATCGCTTCTATGGCTTCCTTTCCGGCTGGACAGACCAGTACAACCCGGATCTCTTTGAGGACAACCACACCCTGCCTAAGCCCAATCGGCCCGGCTATCACTTCTCAGAGGACATCATCCAGCGGGCCATGGACTGGATCGGCGGCCACGTGGACACAGCTCCGCGGAAGCCATTCTTCCAGTACATCGCCTTTGGAGCTACCCACTCGCCCGTGCAGGTTCCCAAGCACTACATCGACAAGTACGTGTCCACCTACCAGCAGGGCTGGGATGCTATTCGTGAGGGGCGCTACCGGCGGCAACTGGAACTCGGCATCATCCCGCCGAATACGAAGCTGCCCCCGCGGAATCCGGGTGACCCAGCCTGGGATTCGTTGACCGCGCGCGACCGCGAAATCTTCACGCGTTTCATGGCCGCCTACGCAGGGTTCATGGAGCACACCGATGCGCAGATCGGACGCCTGGTGGCTTTCCTGAAGCAGCGCGGCCTGTTTGAGAATACGGTGATCTTTCTGATGTCCGATAACGGCGGCGCACCGGAAGCCGGCAACAAGGGCGGCTTTCAGCGGCCCTATGGTGACCCGACAACCTTAGACCAAATGCACGCGCGGCTGGAAGAACTTGGCCAGCCAGGCACCCAGCCCATGTACCAGCGGGCCTGGGCATCCGCGTCTGTTGCGCCCTTCCAGTTCTACAAGCTTTGGCCCTACCGGGGCGGCGTCCAGACCCCCTGCATTGTGTCCTGGCCCAAGGGCATCCAACAGCCGGGCATACGCCGCCAGTTCTTGGACGTCATTGACATCACGCCCACGGCGCTGGATGTAGCTGGCATTGCAGCGCCCACCGCCTTCCAAGGCGTCTGTCAATTGCCGATGCATGGCAACAGCATGCGCGCCACGTTCAACAATCCGGATGCACCCAGCCCGCGCGACACGCAGTTCTTCGAGCTTTGGGGCAGTCGCTCAATCTACCATCAGGGATGGAAGGCGATTGGCATCCATCGTCCCGGCACATCGTTCGACGACGACCGCTGGGAGTTGTATCACGTCGCCGAGGACTTCTCAGAATCCACCAATCTGGCGTCGCAATATCCGCAGCGGTTGGATGCCCTGAAACAGCTGTGGTGGGAGGAGGCCACGCGTTACGGCGCACTGCCTCTGCTGGAGGCCATCCCCGGTCGCGGCAACACGTACAACCAGGCGCTGGAGCCTTAGCAAAATTGCTGTCGATAAGGGCGGGGGTCCGTCTGCGCGTCGACACCGGCCCAGGTCGCGACGCACAGCAAGCAGCGCCCGGGCAAGAGCGATAGCCATGTGGCGATGCTGCTATGTTCGCAACGGTTGCGCCATGAACAAACCGGTTCGTCTATTAAGACGCTCATCCGCACGCCTCGCGGAGTCGACTGCCGGGAACCAGGCAGTCGAGCGTGGTGTCCAAGGCATCAAGGTGCAGTCATCACGCTTGCGGGTGCGATCCGCTTATTGTGATGCTCTCGTGGCCCCTTCATCCTTTGGCTTCATCCTTTGGCGGTTTGGAATGTCGATGCTTACCAGAACGCTACTGCTCGCCCTCGTTTTTGTAGTTGCGCCTCCCATCTACGCGTGTCGCTGTGGCGAAGGCTTCGACTTCTGCGCTTGGTCGCGCCACTTCCTATCCAACGGCTACGTGATGTTCCTGGCCGAGGTATTGGAAGGAACTGGCGAACGTCGACACGTGGTGACCGGGCCACCCGCCAAGGTTAGGGTTCTTGAGAACCTTGTCGGGCTGGACTCCGTAGATACTGTGCTCACAGTGAACCCGAGCCTAATGACTTCCTGCTCTTTTGAGATGCGCACTGGGGAACAGTGGCTGCTGATTGGAACAAGAAGCCGGGATCCGTCATTAGATCGGTACGCGGCGGACATTCACACGGGTGGGTGTACTGGTTCGTTTCGGATCGATCAGTTCCCGAAACTCTACAGTGCACTCCGAAACTCCATCGTCCGCGGGCGCGAAGCGATCGTCGGCAAGGCTAGTATCGCGAAAGTGCTTCACCGGAGTACACGCTCTGCCGCTGGACTAACATTGACCGCCACCAACGGGAACGCACTGCGCCACTCAATCGTGGACGCGAATGGCGAGTTTGAGTTCCTGGATATCGCACCTGGAGATTGGCAACTCCATATTGCCGACGAACACCATGTGCTGCACTCGATGTCCCCAGACAAGCCCATTGCAGTTCCTCAGGGTGGCTGCGTCTATCGCGATCTATCTGTGTTCCCGAATGGGCAGATTTCAGGCGTCGTTTTTGATCGGTCCGGTCTACCTGTGCCCAATGTTCCCGTACAGGCATTTGTTACCGAGTTCGATGGCCGCAAGGGTAGCAATCCCCTGCGTACGGTGGCTACGGACGCGTACGGGATGTATCGGCTTAGCGGGCTTCCCGAGGGCGAAGTGTACCTTGCCGTTAACGGCAACGAATACAAGGACACCCACCCCTACGCCCCCGTGTTCTATCCGGGCGTCGCATCGCGGGAACTGGCCACAGCGATCATTCTTCCGCCGGGCGGAAAGCGAACCGCCATCGATCTCACGGTAGGACCTGCCCGTCATCCGGTTCGCATCGCCGTGAATGCGATCCTCGAAGATGGTTCGCGTCCGGACACAGTTTTCGTGACCCTCAAGGATGCACGTAACCGCATCCGAGCCTCAGATTCCTTGAGCATGTCGGAGCGCCGTTCTGGTAGTCCACTAGCCCTCACCGCCTACGCAGGAGAGCAGTATCTTCTGGAGGCAAGTGCCTACGTGCGCCAGAGCCGGAATGGGCAAAGTAGGCAATTTGTTGCGGAAGTAGTTTTGGACACGACAG
>JALOKO010000434.1 GCA_025456495.1 Bryobacterales bacterium
AAAGCTAACGCTGTTGTCCTGAACATCAATACAGATGTCACGATATTGGCCCCATTCGCTATCGCGGCGAAGACCTGGCACTGCCTTCATCGCTGTCTTCCTCAACTTACCCGTCCTCCGGCCCGGACCCACTGGATGTAGCTCCTAAGCTGCTCCTCGAAGCCACCGACATACCCTTGCGATATGTATTCTTCAAGAAGTGGAACAAGATTTAGGAGCAGGCTCTCGGTTGCTTTACTATCTTCCGCTTGGAGAAAGTATGAGTGTCCAGGCATTAGCTGAAGCACCTCCTCAGAGGCATACTCCAGAAACAAAGACAACAGCCGCTGAAAGGCACTCCGTGAAGTAGAACATGCGATATCGTTCACAACTCTGATGCTAGGCCACATCTGAACGAATCCGAACCTTCTACGAACCGCGATATCGACGAGCGCGATACTTCTATCGGCGCTATTCATCGTCCCAATGATGTAAAGGTTAGAGGGAAGAGCAAAACGATCCTTCGTTCCCGGAAAGTCGTAAGGAAGCATCAGCTCTCTGGGGATATCGGAGCGCTCTTCCAGTAGATAGATGGCCTCACCAAGCACTTTCCCAAGGTCGGCTCGGTTGATCTCATCGATATGCAGCAGGAACGGCTTTTCCGGTTGCTGGCGAGCGGCAGCTGCGGCACTCAGAAGGAAGCCTGGTTTCGCTTGGAACCGCAGACCTAAGTCGTTCCGATCAATTTCGGGACTTAGGCCACCAATGAAGTTTTCGTAAGAAGTATTAGCATGAAACTGAATACTCATCCCACGCTTTCCAAATCGATTCTCCAGTAGCTTGCCGGCCATTCTCGTTTTCCCAGTTCCAGGAGGCCCCTGTAGAATTAGAAATCTGCGGGAGGTTAACTTCTCGAAGATCTCGACATCATCGTATTCCGGGAAAACATGGGCGAGCCACTCTGCACGCAGGTGATCGGAACCTGGTCGCTCAGACGACAGAACCGGCGATTGCCTCTCTTCCATAAAGAGATCCAGCAGTGCTGCCAACGCCTCTTTAGTGAAATCTAAATCTTCAGTAGGCTTCACCATCGCATACATCACGTTGGAATACTTATTGAAGACGGGCTCATAGCCGGGCCAGTCTTGAGAAAGAAAGCCTGCGGAATTCAGATCGGTTCGAGTGGGATCATGTTTCCCCCAGGCTACCAATGCGCCTTTCCCCCACTTTGCGTTTAGCCAGTCGCAGATAGCACGGGTTTTTCTGGCGTGCCCCGGGCGACCAAGAATGGCGTGATCTTCTCCTAGTCCATTAGTTCCAACAACAAGACCAAACAGACAGGGCTGGGTGGGCGCCGGGAAGACAACAAACGATAAACCTGAGTAGGGTCCGGATGAAGGATTACTCTTGTGGATATATGCCGCAAAGGGCACATCCATACCGTCCGCTTGCGGCGCACGGATCGCCAGTACCTTGTCAATATCCTTCCGATACCTCTTGCCCAGAAGCGCAAAGAACGCATCGCGGTTCCGCTGCTCCCAGTTCTCGGTGGATCTGGAGTGAATCAAATCTATCAGGGGCTGTAGGCTCATAAGAAACAACTTGATGCTACAACAGGCCCACCCTCCCCCGCCCTCACCCACGCGTTACACTAGACCTACGGCCAAACTCATGCTGGCCTGCTGCCTTCCGCGAAAGGGTTCCTGCGATGCACGACGAACACGCCAATCTGCTGGATCGCGCTCGGGATAGCCGACGCGAGATGCTCGCTAAAGTCGCCACCGGATTCGCCTTGGCCGCCCAGCCCATTAGCGCGGAGACCATCACCACGGGCTCCGATGGTTTGCTGGCCGGGGACATCCTGATCCCCTCCGCCAACGGCAACATTCCCGCCTATCGCGCCCTCCCGGCTTCCGGCGGCAACCTGCCCGTCGTGGTCGTCATCCCGGAGATCTTTGGCCTCCACGAACACATCAAGGACGTCTGTCGACGCCTTGCCCATCTGGGCTATTTCGCCATTGCCCACGAACCCTTCTTCCGCCATGGCGATGTCACCAAGCTCTCCGATTTCGGGGCCATCCGCGAGATCGTTGGCAAGACCAGTGACCAGGAGGTGCTGGCCGACCTCGACGCCGCCGTCGCCTTCGCGGGCGCCAGTGGCAAGGCCAACCTCCAGCGCATTGCCGTCACCGGCTTCTGTTGGGGAGGGCGCATGGTGTGGCTCTACACCGCTCACTCTGCGCGCGTGAAGGCTGGTGCAGCCTGGTACGGGCGCCTGGTGGGCCAAGCCAGCGAGTTGCAGCCCAAGCACCCTGTCGACGTCGCCGCCAACCTCAACGCCCCCGTGCTCGGGCTATACGGCGAGGAAGACACCGGCATCCCCCTGGACACCATCGACAAGATGCGCGCCGCGGCCACCGCCGGGGGCAAGACCGCCAACATTCTGGTC
This sequence comes from Bryobacterales bacterium, assembly GCA_025456495.1. Lineage (GTDB taxonomy): Bacteria > Acidobacteriota > Terriglobia > Bryobacterales > Bryobacteraceae > JACTMJ01. Next base: position 2,429 of record JALOKO010000434.1, read on the forward strand.
TACCCCAAAGCGCCCCACGCCTTTCACGCCGACTACCGCCCCAGTTATCGCGAAAAGGACGCCAAGGACGCCTGGGCCGCAATGCTCGCCTGGTTCAAGAAGTACGGCGTATAAGTATCCGTCCGGCGCGGTTCAACACCAGTTGTTGGCCGCGCCATTCCACTGTGGCCCCGAACAATCCCACGCACCAGACCGCGAAGAACCAACAGTCCCGCAAGGGCTGTAGCAGCAGCATCCAACGGGGACCACGGAAGCCCAGCAACCCCCAGGCCAGCCATGCGCCAACGCACAGCCGCAGCGCCAACAACGTGATGCCCCAAGGCGCCTCGCCCGCCACCAGCAAGAGGCTCGCCCATAGGCTGGCGCTGGTCACCGGCAACCCGATATAGCCGTCCGGCCTCGACGCGCGAATCGTGCGCGCCCAGCGCAGTTGGTGCCGCCAGATCTCGCCCCAACTGTCACCGCTCAGCGATGTCTCAACCGCCTCGCGCAGCAACCCGATACGCAATCCACGTGCACGCACCATCCTGCCCAGGTGGTAGTCATCGGCAATGTATTCGCCCAGCGCCAAACTCCCGCCCAGCGACTGCAGCAGGTCCTTGCGCAGCGCCATCGTCGACCCCAACGCAAACTCCGAAACCCCCAGCATCCGGCCCACCAGCGCGCTAGGAGAGAAATCGGTAGCGATGCCCAAAGCCTCCCACCAGCCGGGGAAGGTGTTCGCCCTCGCGCGATACAGCGCCGTCACCAGTCCCACCCCCGGCCGCTGCAACTCCGTCGCCACGGCGCGCAGATAGCCTGAACCCACCGTGATGTCGGCATCGCTGATCAACACCACCGGGTGCCTCGCCTGCGCCTCCATCGCCGCCACCAGACCCACCTTGCGGTTCGCGCTATCCATCCCGCCAACCAGCAGACGCATCGGGATCGCGGGATAGGCGGCCATCACCCGACGCGCTACTGCGGCCGCGGGGTCCTCCGCGTGATCCACCGCCAGCAGGACTTCAAACTCCGGATAGTCCTGCGCGGCGAAAGATGCCAGGGCCTCGTCCAACCCAAGATCCAAGCCGTGCATCGGCTTCAGCACAGAGATCGCCGGGAAGGCCGATGGCGGGGGCGCCACGCGCAACGCATGTCGGATGCCCGCCACCAGGCTAAGCAGTTGGTACAGTGCACTCACGGCGGCCATCGTCCAAAGGCCACCCATCAGTATGCCTTGCCAAGTGAAGGGAAATGCCTGCATCGTGGACTCTCAGGCCGCTATCAGCACCACACCTGCCGCCACCAATGCGGTGCCGCACCAACGCTGCCAATGAACCGGCTCACGCAGCAATAGTTTGGCCAGCAGAGTCTCCAGAACCAGAGATGCGGCGCTGGCTGGCACGGCGAAGCTTAAGTCTGTCATCTTCAGCAGTTGCAGGAACGCCACGAACGACACGGCCAGAAACGCAATCGCCGCCAGAATGGGCAGCCTACGCAAAAAGCCCGCAAGGATGCGCGCAAGCTTCCC
>JALOKO010000435.1 GCA_025456495.1 Bryobacterales bacterium
TCCGCGGACGCGGGCAGACCATCGACATCAGCTCAAAAGGTGTGTACTTCACCAGTGACGTCACCCTGTCGGTGGGTGAGCGGCTGGAGTTGTCCATCAACTGGCCAGCGCAATTAGACCAGAAGCTGCCATTGCAGTTGGTAACCCTCGGACGAATCGTGCGCAGTGACAGCGGGCGCTATGCCATGGCGATTGAGCGCTATGAGTTCCGCACCATGCGCGGCAACCAGCACTAGGCTGGCGCTTCTGTCGGGCCGGGCTGTGTGAGCCGCAAGCGGCTGCATCAGCCAAACCGGCTTGGTTGGATAACCAGGCATCTCGCAAGTGGCAAACGTCCCTCCATCGCGGCTGGCGGCAAGAAGCGCGTATAATACGGGCAAGTGCTAGCAGGATGCGCCAGCGACTACTGATTGCGTCGGGCCTGATCCTCCTTGTCCTCTCGACGACCTTCGTCATCTGGCAGGGAAGCTTTACGTTCGGCGGCTACGGCCCCACTGACATCAACCAGACCTTCCTCTTCTGGGCGATTTCCACCGTCGTCTTCCTGCTCACCCTCACCCTGGGCTTCCTGCTGTTGCGCACAGCGCTGAAGCTGTACCTGGAACGCAAGAGCAGTGGCGAAGGCTCGCGCATCAAGACCAAGCTGGTGGCGGGCGCCATTGGGCTGACGGTGCTGCCCGGCATCTTTCTGGTGCTGTTCAGCATCTCCGTGCTGAATTACAACCTGGACAAGTGGTTCAGTCGTCCGGGAGAGGGCATCAAGCAGCATCTCATCGCGATTGGCGTCGCGCTGGACCGGGAAGCGGCTGAACGGGCGATGACCCAGGCGCGGTTACTGGCCAATCATGAAGGGGTTCGCGCGGCCATGCGACAGGGCGTGGACGCCTCGCGTTTGCTGGCGCCCTTGTGCGAGGAGTTTCGCATCCCCGCTGCTGCAATCGCCAATGCCAACGATCAGGCTTTGGGCAGTTGCGGAGATCCTGACCAACTCACGCCCGTGGCGGGCAAGCGCGCCATCGCCAGAATCTCCGCCAGTCAGGGGGAACGCACGCTGGGCTTTGTCAGCGTGGCGACGGGGCTACCGATGGACCTGGCGCAGGAGCAATCCGAGATCGTGCGTTACCTGCGTGACTACGACCAACTGGCGATTGATCGCCGGGCTTGGCGCGCCTTCTATCTGCAGTTGATGAGCTTGCTTACTCTGTTCGTGCTGTTCATTGCCATCTGGGTGGCGCTATTGCTGGCCAAGCAGATCAGCACTCCCATTGCGGCGCTGCTGCACGCCGCCGGTGAGGTGCGCAAAGGGAATCTGCAGTACCGTGTGAAGATCCCGGCCAACGATGAACTGGCGGCGCTGGTGAGCGGCTTCAACGAAATGACGCAGGATCTTGAGGCCAGCGCGCAGGAACTGGAGCGGCGGCGACGCTTCATGGAAACGATTCTGGAGAGCATTCCCACGGCGGTGCTGTCGGTGGCCTCCGACGGCAGCATCCAGCGCATGAACTCTGCGTTCCGACAGATGTTCCCGAAGGTAAGCCATGAGGGCGCAAAGCGGCTGGAGGATGTCTTCGCCGCCGAGGATGCAAGCGAGATGCGTTACCTGATGGCGCGCGCGTCGCGAACCGCCGTTGCCTCGCGGCAGTGGGAACATGTCCATGATGGCGCCATCCACAACATCAGCATTACCGTTGCGGCCATTGACCGCAAACCCCGTACCGGCTTTGTGGTCGTCCTGGAAGACACCACTGAGTTGTTGCGCGCCCAGAAAGCTGCGGCCTGGCATGAGGTGGCGCGTCGCGTGGCCCACGAAATCAAGAACCCGCTGACGCCCATTTCGCTCTCCGCTGACCGTATTCGCCGCAAGATTGACCGGGCCAACCTGGACGATGCCAGCGCGCGCGTGATTCGCGAATGCGCTGAGATGATCGGCCGAGAGGCTGACTCAGTGCGGATGCTGGTGGATGAATTTGCCCAGTTTGCGCGGATGCCCAGCGCCCAGCTACGCCCCATTGAGTTGAACGATGTGGTGGAGGATGCCCTACGGGTGTTTCACGGCAGACTCGCGGACATCGATGTCCATGTGCAACTCACGCCTGGTTTGCCGCGCGTGGAAGCTGACCCGGAACAGTTCAAGCGCGTGATTGTCAATCTGGTGGATAACGCTGTAGAGGCGATGGCCGAAAGCGCGGCCAAGCGCATCAGTGTCGCCACGGCGGCGCTTCCCGGCGGACGCGTGGAACTGACGATTGCCGACACCGGCTGCGGCGTATCCGATGATGACAAGGCCAAGCTGTTCGTGCCTTACTACTCCACCAAAGGCCGTGGCAGTGGATTGGGCTTGGCCATTGTGAACCACATTCTGGAGGATCATCAGGCGGCCATTCGCGTGGAGGATAACCAGACGGTGGGTACGCGCTTTGTGATTGAGCTGGCGGCGCATCAGCCGGATGTGGAACCGCGGACAGCGGAGGCAAGCCACGCATGAATCTAGCGCGCATTCTGGTGGTGGACGATGAGGAGGCCATCCGGTCCACCTTGTGCGGGGTGCTGGAGGATGAGGGATATGCCTGCGCCTCAGTGGCCAGCGGTGAGGACTGCCTGGATCTGCTCCACCGTGAGAGCTTCGCGGTGGTGCTGCTGGATGTCTGGCTGCCCGGCATGGACGGGTTGGAGACCCTATTGCAATTGCAGCAATTGGGGATTGAACAGCGCCCTGCGGTGGTGATGATCTCCGGCCATGGCACCATCGAAACTGCGGTCCGGGCCACGAAGTATGGGGCTTTTGACTTCCTGGAAAAGCCGCTCACCATCGACAAAGTTCTGCTTGCCGTAAAGAACGCCGTGCAAATGCGCGAGCTGGAACTGGAGAACCGCCGCCTGCGCGATGACGAGCTTTCGCGCTACCAGATTCTGGGCGACAGCGTATCCATGAAGGCTTTGCGGCAGCAGTTGGGCCTGATGGCCGCCACCAAGGGTCGCGTGTTGATTTATGGGGAAAGCGGGACTGGAAAGGAACTGGTGGCGCGGGCGCTGCACGCACAAAGCCCTCGTGCCGGCAAGCCCTTCGTGGAGGTGAATTGCGCGGCCATTCCAGAGGACCTCATTGAGAGCGAACTGCTGGGCGAACGGAACCGGAACCTGCCGCCGCCTCACCACGAAAAGCTGGGCAAGTTTGAACGCGCCGAGGGTGGCACGCTCTTCCTGGACGAAGTAGGCGACATGAGCCTGCGTACGCAAGCGAAGCTGTTGCGGGTGCTGGATGAGCAACGCGTGGAACCGTTGGGCGCCCAGGCCGCCGTACAGGTGGATGTCCGCGTGGTAGCCAGCACCAACAAGAACCTTGAGCAGGAGATCGAACGCGGCAACTTCCGCGAGGACCTCTTCTACCGGCTGAACGTGATTCCCTTCGTGGTGCCTCCGCTGCGCGAACGGCGCGAGGACATCCCCATCCTGTGTCAGCACTTCCTGCAGCTCTTCAGCGCAGCCTACGGACGAAAGCCAAAAAGCCTGCAGCCGGATGCCCTGGCGCTGTTGGTGGAGCATGCATGGCCCGGCAACGTGCGCGAGTTGCGCAACCTGATGGAGCGCATCGTCATCCTGCATCCCGCCGTGGAGGTGGCCGCGCGGCACGTCCCGCTGGATCGCACCCGCCGCGTGGATGCGCACAGTGATCGTTTCGTGGGCAGCCTGCAGGAGGTGCGCACCCGCATTGAACGGGAGTACATCCTGCGCAAACTGGATGTGCACCAGCTTGGCCACAATAGCCACCCCACCCAGCACAATAAGCGCCGAGAGGATGTACACCCGTTTCAGTATGGTATCGGGTACGTGGCTCCTGGGTGGGTTGCTACGGGGGCGGTGGGAGAAAGTGGGAGGTATTTCCGTGTGTGGGAGAAAGTGGGAGACTTATTCGGT
>JALOKO010000436.1 GCA_025456495.1 Bryobacterales bacterium
AAGGGCGGCGCAGATTGCCATTTCGGCCCAGAGAGGAAGTACACCCAAGTTGAGGAAGGTGGCGCCGACTGCGCCACCCAAGGCAAAGGCCACGGTCATTCCAATGAACTGGCTGCCGGTCCACGTCACACCCGCGCGCTGCACAATTTTGTCGATCAGTCCGGCGGGCGCAAACCTTGCCGCCAGCTTCTCAATACCGGATTCCCCGGAGACGGGTTTTTCGATGGAAGTGCGCTTGATCTTTGTCTTCTCGTTGCTTTTCCCCTGAAGGGTATTCAGCATTCCAACGACCTTCTTTTCGCGCTTTTTTTCCACCAGCGCGACGCCAGCCATGGTGACACCAAATACCACCGCTAGCAGGACAAGGAAGACAATGAGGATAATCGGCGGCATAATGACAGATACTCCCTGGCGGATGATCCGCTAACTGATTTCCATGACCGTTTCAAAGACGGAGGCAGGAAGGCGAATGCCTGAAGCAACCAAGCGCTCATAGAATCGCGGGCGCACCCCGGTGGGTTGAAACCTACCCAGGACTCGCCCATCCTGTGAGATGCCGGTCTTGATGAAATTGTACAGATCCTGCGTGGTTACCTGTTCCCCCTCCATCCCCACGCACTCAGTGATATGCGTGATGCGACGCGTACCATCGCTCATACGGGAAACCTGCACAAAGAGATCCACAGCCGAGGCAATCTGCTGGCGAATGGCCCGCATGCCCATGTTTGCGTTGGCCATGCCAACCATCACTTCCAAACGGCCCAAACCATCACGTGGAGTATTGGCGTGGATGGTAGTGAGTGATCCATCGTGACCCGTATTCATGGCCTGCAACATATCGATGGCTTCCTCGCCACGGGTCTCACCAACCACGATCCGGTCAGGGCGCATACGAAGAGCGTTGATGACAAGCTCACGCTGGCGAATCGCGCCCTTGCCTTCCACGTTCGGCGGACGCGTTTCCAATCTGGCGACGTGCCATTGGTTCAACTGCAATTCGGCGGCGTCTTCGATGGTGACAATGCGCTCAGTTTCGGGAATAAACGAAGACAATGCATTCAGCAACGTGGTCTTGCCGGAACCGGTACCTCCGGAAATCACCATATTCAGCCGCGCGCGTACGCAGGCCTTCAACAATTCCATCATTTCGGGCGTCACTGAATGGTTGGCGACCAGCTTATCCGGCGTGAGCGGCGCTCGCCCGAAACGGCGAATCGACAACAACGGACCATCCACAGCCAAGGGCGGAATGATGGCGTTCACACGGCTGCCATCAGGAAGGCGGGCGTCCACCATGGGGGAGCTTTCGTCCACGCGCCGTCCAACCCGGGACACGATCTTCTCAATGATCCGCAGCAGGTGGGCGTTGTCCTTGAACTGAACCGAAGTGCGCTCCAGACGCCCATTGCGCTCCACGACCACCAGGTAGGGAGTGGTGACGAGGATATCGGAAATCGTGCGGTCCTGCAGCAGGGGCTCTAACGGACCCAGACCAAACACCTCATCCAGTACTTCCTGGGTAACACGCTCTTTTTCGAGCATGCTGAGGGGCGTCTTCTCTTCGTCCACCAAGCGACTGAGGATGACCCGCAGGTCTTCACGCGCGCTTTCCGTATCAATGGTGGCCAGCAGTTCCAGGTTTACCCGCTCCAGAAGTTTCCGGTGCAGAATAAATTTTAATTCCTGGTGCTCAAGATTCTCGCTCGCCTGAAACAACCGGTTTACCCAGTTTGCTTCGTTCGGGTTGTTGCGGGGAAGGTTCCCCTGAATTCCCACTGCCATTCAACTATGCTCCATTAAATACTTGTTTGAAGAAGCTGGTCTTGGCGGCCTTCTTTTCTTCAGGCATGCCGGCGATCTTCCTGGCAAGGCCCTCATAGTGCCGCAACAGCTTGCTCTTGGCTGGCAACAACCCGCCTTCGGCGTAGGCCTCATAGAGCGGGAAATAGTCGTTTGGAATGGAGCCGAATACGGGTAAGCCCATGGCTCGCTCCAGTTCCTGCGGGGTCACCTCGGGCGTCTTCTGCATGCGGTTCAACAGCAACTGCAATTTCCCCTGGCCAAAGCCGTAATCACGCAAAGCAGAGATGATCAACTTTGCCTGGTGCAGGCTGGGAACATCCGGAACAGTAACCAAATAGGCGGTATCCACCAGCTCCAGCGTGCTGAGTGAGAGGCGGTTCAGGCCACGACCCAGGTCGAGAATCGTGTAGTTGTACATCGACTTCGACAGACGCAGAATTGCTCGCACTTCATCCTGGTTGGGAATGGTATGGGTTAACGCCGGCGGCGGCCCCTTCAACACATCAATCCCCGTGCGATGCTTGAAGACCATCGCCTTCCAGAAACTGGGATCCAGGCGATAGACATTCTTGGCGGCGTCAAGCAGGGTATAGCGGGACTGCACCTTCATCAGGAAGCCGATGATGCCGGCGTCCAGATCAAAGTCCGCCAGCAGGGTAGGTTCCATGCTGGCGCGGTGCAATTCCACGCCCAGATGGCAGGCGAGCGTTGTGGAGCCACATCCTCCCTTGACCGAAAGAAAAGCGAGGATCTTTCCGTTCACCTGCTGCGGGTTCTTCTGCTGAACCCGCTCAGCGCCCAAGCGTTGCAGCGCGGGTTGGAGCGTCGTTTCAAAGGGTGGGAAGAGGAACTCGCTGGCGCCAGCCCGCATCGCATCCAAAATGATCTGGGTATCGGAACCCGTGTGTACAGCCACCACGAAGGGCGAGGTGGCTGTTGACTTCAGCCGACGCACCGCTTCGCCCAGGGACTCATCCACCGTGGAGACATCCAGCAGAATGCCGTCCGGTTGCGACCGCTCCACCTGCATCATGAGGTCGCTAAGACTTTCGACCTCCGATACTTCCATCACCACTCGCACGGGAGATCGTTCCAGCAGAGCCTGGATTTCAGAGCGAAGCGAGTTCTTGCGGACGATAACGCCTAGGGTGATCGGTTCCATGAGTGTCCCAATGTTCGTTGGGACGGGCGACCTGTGGCCAGCGACGCCCGTCCCCCAATTTACTCTGCGCGCGAAGGGCTAATTTCCGCCGCCTCCGCTGGGAGCGGCGCCACCCGCACCCACGGCAGGGCCACCTCCGGGTCCCGTGATCGCGGGCACGAACTGAAGCACGTTCTGCTCCTGCTCCCCGGGTCCGACGTTCTGCTTGGAGAACTTCTCGTACTCTTCAACGGCAGACTCCACGGGCATTGTGCTACGCGGCCGACTGGGCGGCACTGGACCGGTTTCTTCCTGTCCAGGGTGACGCTTGGGCTCAGTGGGCGCACCATCCAGGAACGGAACCGGATACTCCACTTCGGGTACACGGCCACCCTTCACGATGGGCCTGACCAGTTCAGGAGTCACCATCACCAACAGCTCAGAGTTGTTCTTCTGAAGGCTCTTGGATTGGAACAGTTTGCCAAGCAAGGGGATGTCGCCGAGCCCGGGAATCTTCTGCAAATTCTCGGTCACGCGGTTATCCAGCAAGCCGCCGATGACGAAGCTCTGTCCGTCCTCGAGTTCGACCTCGGTTTGGACGCGGCGGACGGAGAGCGCGGGGATGTTGATGCCCTGCAGCGAGAGACCGTTGGCGAAGTCCAAGGAGCTTACTTCCGGCTCCACCGCCAGGCGAATGGTGCCGCGCGAGGTGAGCGTTGGCACGAAGTTCACCCGAATGCCGAACTCGCGAAAGCGAATGGTGATCTGGCCCAGACCAGCGCCGCCACCCTGAAGAATCGGGTAGGGGAACTCGCCGCCAGCCAGGAAACTGGCCGGTTTGCCATTGATGGCCAGAAGATTCGGCTCAGCAAGCACTTCCAGCAGCCGTCGTTCCCGCAGAAGACGAATGGTAGAGCCCAGGTTGAGATCGGGCCGGAACAGGAAGATATTCAACGCGTCGGTGAGGG
>JALOKO010000437.1 GCA_025456495.1 Bryobacterales bacterium
AGGTTTTCTATTTCGGACTACCACCCGGAGATGCCTGGTTCCGGACGCCCCGCATGCCCAGTTGGGTGGACCCCGGCGACACGATGTACGGCCTACCGGATATCGAGAACCGGGGTTTCAAGGTGGCTCTGGATCAGCACGGGCCCAAGGTGGACCCCGATACCCAGGAACGCCTGGTGGGCGGCGCATCCACTGACCTGGTGCGGGCCTATGTGAAGCGCCGCTTTCCGCGCCTGGCCAATGCGCCCGTGACGCAGACAGAGGTTTGCCAATACGAGAACACGTCCAACGGTGACTATCTGATGGACCGCCACCCGGCCTACGACAACGTCTGGCTGCTGGGTGGAGGCTCCGGCCACGGCTACAAGCACGGGCCAGCCGTAGGTGAGCATTTTGGAAGCGCGCTCTTGTCGCGCCGTATCGAGAGTCTGGACCCTCGTTTCCTGCTGGCAGCGAAAGAGGCGATGGCGGAGGGTGGCAGGTCGTCCACCATCCCCGCGCCGTCGAAGTAACCCATCGCCGTCGCGCCGTAAAGGCCCTACTTCACCACCACGCCCCGTTCGATCAGCAGGGTGCCGGAAAGCCGTAATAGTGCCAGGCGGTTGCGATTGTAGTTGATGCTCTCTGTCACCAGGCGCTGCTCGTTGCTAATCAGATCAGTCTGCGCGGCCTGCAGGAAGAAGAGGGTGACCGTGCCCAGGTCGTACTTCTTCTGTTCCGCGTCCAAGCGCTTCTGGGCGAACTCGCGGGCGATGCTGGCAAGGCGCACGCTATCCCGGCTGGCTTCCAGGTTGTTGATGGCGTTCAGGATATCCAGGCGCACCGTCTGTTCCAGGTCGCGGATGCGCAGCATGGTTGTTTTTTTGCGCACCAGCGCGTCGGCGTAGTTGGCGGAAGCCTGCCGATCTCGGATGGGAAGCGCCAGTTGCAGTCCAAAACTGTAGGTGGGGAAGTCAAAGGCCAGAGTGTTGCCCAGCGCGCTCCAGAGACTCACCTGTTGCACAATGCGCCTGGGGTCTCCCACTAGTTGGTCACCGGCACGGCCAGCGCCCGCATACCGCATGGTGAGTGCCAGGTTGGGCCGCAACTGATTTACGCTCTGCTTGATGCCAAGGTCATCGCCAATCAATTGCTGGCGCTGCTGCAGCAGGTCGGGTCGGCTGCGCAGCGCCACCTCCACGTAGCTTTCCCGGTCAATGGCCTCTGCCCGGGACGGGGGCGTAACGATGTCAGTGATCTCAATGGGGAGCTTGCGCAGTTCCGGGTCAAGGTCGATGCCCATTTGTTGGCGCAGCACATCTTCAGTGCGCGCAAGACGGAACTTGGCCTGCGTGTAGTTTACTTCCGCTTGAGCGAAATCCGCTTGGGGCTGGAAGACATCCAGTTCGGGGATGGCGCCCAGTTCCAGCTCCCGCTGCGTGCGGCGTAACGACTCGCGGCGCAGACTCAAGGCCGCCTCCTGCACGCGCAGGTTTTCGCGGGCTTCCAGATAATCCCAGTAGGCGAGCTCGGCGTTGGATAGCAGATTGATGACCTGATTCTCAAAGGCCAGTTCCGAAGTTTGCAGCGTATTGCGCGCAATCAGGATTGGCACTCTGTTGATCATTCCCCGGTTGCGCAGCAGGGGTTGGGTGACCTGCAGGTTGAAGCCCGTGTTGATGAAGGGGTTGAAGTTCTGGAACTGGTTGTTGTTGCTGGACCGTGTTGCGTTCAGGCCTACCTGCATCTGCGTGCCCGGCATGAATGTCTGGTTGTAGTTGAAGTTGGCGGGTTGGTTCAATTGGCTGAGGACTGAGGCGCCTTCCAACTGGTTGGTGGCCGGAGTTTCACTGCGGGTCGCATTGAAGTTGCCAGTGAAGTTGGGGTCAAGGAAGGACATCGAACGCATGATGGCGTTCTTGGGGGTTTCCAACTGGACCTTCTGGATGGCGATGTTGGTGTTGTTGGCCAGCACCAAGTCCAGGTAAGAGCGCAGGGAAAGCTGCAACTTCTGATCGCGAACGAAGTCCGTGAAGCCCGTGGGGTCAAGCAACTGCACGCGGTACTCGGGGTTCCCCAGCACTCGCTGGAAGAAAGCGGGGACGCCGAACACGGGCGCATGACGTGCCTCGTCAAAGCCAAAGCCGCTGGTCACCATGGGGCGCGCCAGTGACTCCACGGGCGTAAAGCTGTTGGTGAGCTTCACGGCTTCCTGGGCTTCTGGCGCTGGAGCAGGCGAGGGCTGCGCCGCAACGCCCACTTCCGGCTTGGCGGGTTGGGGCTGCGCGGGAGCGGACTCCGTCTGCGCAAAGGCGGGCAAGGCAAGCGCCACCGTCAGGATGAGAGAAAAACAGACACTCGTTCGTTGCATGGATCTTACTCGTAGCGAATGGCTTCAATGGGATCGAGCTTCGCCGCTTGCACGGCCGGATAGATGCCGAACAGCAGCCCGATGAACACCGAGACGCCGAAGGCGACCGCGATGGATGCGAAGGTAACCACGGTGCTCCAACCGGCGGCGGCGGCGATGACGCGCGACAGCGTGAAGCCGAAGGCGATGCCGATGAGTCCACCGACAATAGAGATGAGCACTGCTTCGGTGAGGAACTGGCGGATGATATCCATTTGCTTAGCCCCAATGGCGCGGCGGATGCCAATCTCGCGCGTGCGTTCCAGCACCGTGGCCAGCATGATGTTCATGATGCCAATGCCGCCCACCAGAAGCGAGATGCCAGCGATGCAAATCATTACCACACTGAAGATGAAACTGGTTTGGCGTCGTTGCTCCAGCAACTGCGCCGGGACGACCACGGTGAAGTCCCCCGCCTCTTTGTGGGTCGCGTTGAGGATGGCCTGTACCACGTTGGCCGCCTCCACCGAATCCACGTTGTTCTGGACGCGGATGTAGATGCCGTCAATCTCATCCTTCAAATAGCTGTTGTTATCTTCAAAGCGCCGCAGCACGGTGTTCAGCGGAGAGATGATGAGGTTGTTGCGATTGGCCACTTCCAGCCCTTCCACATCGGCGGTGGCCTGCTGGGTGAGCACGCCAATCACTTGCAACCACTGGCTGTTCACCTTAATCCACTTGCCCACCGCGTCGCCATAGCCCAGCATGCTCACCTTGGCGGACTCGCCCAACACGCACACGGGGGCGGAGGCCACGTTCTCCGCCTCAGTGAAAAAACGGCCGGAGATGATCTTCAGGCTGTTGATGTCGGCGAAGTTGGGCAGCACGCCCACCAGTAGCGGAATATCGTCTTGTGACTTGGGCATGGTGGAGGTGGGTTTGAAGCGCTTCCGCGGGGTGAGCGCGTCGATGCCGGAGACGTTCTCCTGGATGGCGCGCAAGTCGCGAAACGTCAAGCCAGGCGATACCGTGCGACGTACCTGCAGTTCATCGCGGTCCAGCGCCTCGCGGGCCTCGATGATGATGTTGTTCACGCCCAGCATGTCGATGTAGCTGAGCATCTCGGCCTGGGCGCCAGCGGTGATGGACAGCATCGCCACCACCGCGCCGACGCCGAAAATCATACCCAGCATCGTCAGCAGGGTACGAAGCTTGTGGACAAACAGGCTAGCGAGGCCCATTTGCAGATCGGGAATAAAGCTGCCAAACACTAGCGCGCACCTCCAGGTAGACCGGCGGGTGCACCTTTGGTTTGGGCTTCCTGCGCCTTCGGCTTCTGCACCGCAAACGGATCTGTGAGCGAAACGACATCGCCCACCTTCAAGCCGTCCTGAACCACCATCGTGCTTTCGGTACGACGGGCCGGGGTGAGCACCCGCTCCTCGAATCCGGTGGCTGTCTTGACGTATGCGATGGGTTTGCCATCCTTCTCAAATACCGCCTGCATGGGGACGGTGAGCGCATTCTTCACTTCGTCCACGATGATTTCCACGTCGGCCAGCAGGCCGGGTCGCA
>JALOKO010000438.1 GCA_025456495.1 Bryobacterales bacterium
CGGTATGGCCCTCGCACGCACGGCGCATCGTCATTCAGGATGGCGACGATGCACGTCGCGTAGAGGTCTTCGCGCCTCCCGGACACTAGGGCGTTTCCGCGCGGATGGCAGGCGACCCCTGCGCCGCGGCGTGCAGCGCATACACCACGAAGGCGCTGTTCTGGAACTGTGGCGTCCACTCCGGCGCCGCCTGCCCGGGGGGAACCACCACATACTGGATCCCCAATGCCCGCAGCCGCGCAGCGTCGGCTGACTGCCAGCCCTTTGCCGTCATCACCGCATTCCAGCGCTGCCACCACAGGCGGGCGAAGTCCGCGCTGAAGTTCACCTGGCCCCCGGATTTCCAATCGGTATACACCGCCCGCAACGCCTGCGCGCGAAACACCCCGGGCTGGCTGCCTTTGCCGAAGCCGGGGAACGCGAACACCGCATCGGCATCGGTGTGCGCCTGCGCCCACGCCGCCAGCTCAGCAATCTCTGCGCTCCGCGCATCGGTGGCGAAGGCATTGGTTCCCATCCCTTCGCGCAAAATGCCAAAGGGCGCCACCGTCACTAGCGCCAGCAGCACTGCCGCCAACACCCTCCTGCGCGTCCACAAGCGGAAGGCCAGCAACGCCAACAGCGCCAATCCCGGCGCCCACAGGTAGCGGAAGCGCGTCGCCGGCCATCCGTTGGCTCCGGCAAAAAAGACCAACTGATTGCAGAAGGGAATTGAAAGGCCCGCCACAAAGCAAAGCCAACCCGCCATCCATCGTCCCTGGCGCACCGCAAGCAAGCCTGCTCCTAGAAAAACAGGCACCGCCAGCGCGTACAGGAAAGCCAGCGCTCGCGCGGGTTGCAACTGCGCCATCAGGAACCAGCGCCAATGCTCCATGCTCAGCCAGGCAAAGGGTATCGAAAGCAAGCCCACCAGGGGAACGCCTAACAGGAACCACCGAAAATCGGCGCCCGCCTGCTTGCGGATCGCCCATCCCACGCCCAGGGCCGAAATCCCCAGCCCCACCGGCACCCAAAGCACCGCCGGATGCCACAGGCTGGGGTAGTTGTACGCCGCCCGCAAGTGGTGCAGGTCGCGCAGCCAATCCGGCACTGTAGCCAGCGAGGCTGAGCCTCCCCCGTGCATTCCCGCTGAAAGCAGCACCAGCCCCAGCGTCGCCACAAAGGGCAGCACAAACCGCAGCCGCATCCACACGGGCTCATGGGTCCTTCCGAACAGCAGGTACAGCCCGAAGCAAGCCAGAAAGGGATACGCCACGCCCGCCTGAAACAGCAGACCCGCAGCCGCCATCCATGCCGCTAGCCAGATGCGCCCATGCAGCACGCACGCGCTAGCCAGTACGTTCAGCGCCAGCGTGTATCCGCGCGGCACGGGGTCATACTCCACCACCATCACCGACGGACCAGGGATGAATGCCGTCGCGTGTACCATCGCGGCCATCCAGAGGCTCTCCCACTGTCCCTTGCAAATCCCCAGGGCCAGCAGATACGCACCTAGCGCCAGCACCAATCGAAACAGCACCTGAAAGCCATACAGCACCGGATACACCGGCAATCCTGTCACTGCCCGCACCCCGTTCACCATCTCGTCGTACAGCGAAAGCCCCAGGTGCGGATGCTGGGCCAGCGGATCCTTGGCCAGCACCGCGGGATCCCGCGCATGTTCCAGCATCGCGACGTAAATCTGCGTGTCTGATGTCAGATACTGCGTACCGGGGAAGTACATCAAGCCAGTGGCGGCAATCAGCGACAACAGCAATGCCACCATCCATGGCGGCAGGCGGCCTGGCGCGAAGTCGCGTCCCGGAGCTGTTGTCATGCTTCCCATTCCCTTAACCGGAACTACCCATCATAGGACGCCCGCGCCACAGCGCCAACGAAATCGTCACGATTCCACGCGCCCCAGCGTGCCACGGTTACCCCAACGTGCCACGGTTACCCCAGCATGCCAGTGTTACCCCAGCATGCCAGTGTTACCCCAGCATGCCAGTGTTACCCCAGCATGCCAGTGTTGTCGCAGTCCCCAATCCCCCCCGTCCACTCCCCCGCCACGATTGCTACCCTAAGAGTTCGGGATTTCCACCCATGGCCAGACTCTACACTCGCGATGAACTGGTGGCCCAGCGCGCCATCTGGAAGGCGGAAGGTCGCCGCGTCGTTTTCACCAACGGCTGTTACGACATCCTGCACCCCGGCCACATCCGGTTGCTGGAACGCGCCCGCGCCCTTGGCGATCTCCTCATCCTGGCGCTGAACACGGACGATAGTGTCCAGCGCCTCAAGGGTCCTTCGCGTCCCATCCTCACTGAGGCAGATCGCATCCGCATGGCGCGACACCTGGAAGCCGTGGACGCAATCACCCTCTTCGACGAAGACACGCCGCGCGAACTCATCGCCGCCGTGCTCCCCGATGTGCTGGTGAAAGGCGCCGATTGGGCGCACTTCATCGCCGGTCGCGAAGAGGTTGAAGCGGCCGGTGGACGCGTGGAAGCGCTTTCTCTGGAGCCCGGCTACTCCACCACGAATCTGGTAGACATCGCCTTGGCACGTTAGGCGACGCGCGGAATTGGTCGCCACTGTGTCCTCCCATCTCTTTGCCAATCTGCTGCGCTCGCTTGCCACGCAGGACGCCTTTGCCGTGGCTGCCGCGCAACTGCAGGCGCAACCCAACCCCGACGCGCCACTCCGGCTTACCGGCCTCAATCCGTCAGCCAAGGCGCTGTATCTGCTGTTGCTGGCTTGGCGCGCGCAGCGGCCACTGTTGGTTGTCACTGCGTCCATCAAGGAAGCCGACGCTCTTCACCAGGCATCCTCCGCGCTGTATCCGCTGTTGCCTGAGCCCCTCGCGGGCCCCCCTGTCCTTCTACCTGCCCTGGACGTGCTCCCCTTCCAGCGCATGTCCCCGCACGCGGAGATTCTGCAGCAGCGCGCCCTTGCCCTGCGCCACATGGCCAACGGATCCACTGCCCTCGCTGTCCTGCCCGTGCCCAGCGCGTTGTTGCGCACTGAGGATGCCGCCTTCCATCGCCGCATGTCCCTGCAGTTGCGGCAGGGTGAGGAGGTGCTGCTGGAGGAGATCATCGCCTATCTGGATTCGGTGGGTTACGCTCGCAGCGAGCCTGTCACCCTGCCTGGCGAATACAGCGTCCGTGGCGGCATTCTGGATGTCTTCACCGCCGGCGCGGCTGACCCCGTCCGCGTGGAGTACTTCGGCGACGAAATCGAAAGCCTGCGTCACTTCCACCCGGATACCCAGCGTTCGGTTGCCTCCATTGAGGCCTGCACCCTGCCGCCCCTGCTGGAGTATCCGAAATCCCATCAGCTCTTCGTCGACTTGCGCGAAGCCTTGGGAGACGCCATCGTCCCGGCCACTGCCCCCTTCCCCGGGTGGCAGCAGGCCGTTCCCGTTGTGCGTCCGCCAGGGTCCACGGTCGCGGATCTGATGCCCGGCGCGCTGCTGCTGTTGGATGAGCCCGCCCAGTGCGAGACGGCCGTAGAAAAGTTCTGGCAACGCCTGAACGACGGCGCCAGCCAGTGCTTTTTTCCCCCGCAGGCGGCCTATCTGACGGAGTCGGATTGGCAGCGCCGCTACTTCCGCCAGGCTCACGTCACCCTGGAGGAACTCGACCTGCTGCAAGCCTCGGCTGCTTTCGCCCCAGGGATGTCCCCCGCCCGCGGTCTGCACATCGCCGCCCGCCCCGGCTTCCGCTTCCACGGCAACATGAAGCAGGCTGTTGAGGAAGCACAGCACCTCCGAGACCAGCAAACCACCGTCGTCTTCTTCGCCGCCAACGCCGGAGAACTCGAACGCCTCGCCGATGTCTTTGAGGAATACGATTGCCCCTTCCAGTTTGCCCTGCCACCGGGCGATCCCGCCTGGGACGCCATCGGCAAACGCAACTAGCGCAGTTCCCGCCCCGGCCAACACCTGGCCTCATTCACTCTGGACATCTCTGATCTCAAACCCGGTGACCTGGTAGTGCATCGCGAGCACGGCGTTGGCCGCTTCCTGGGCCTGAAGGAAGTGCTGCAGGATGGCGTGAAGACTGACTTCATGCTGTTGGAGTACGCCAACGAGAGCAAGCTCTACGTACCGCTCACCCGCATGGACCTGGTGCAGAAGTTCCGTGGCGGCGGCGAGGCCAAGCCCCAGATTGACCGCCTCGGCGGAGCCACCTGGCAACGGACCAAGGCCCGCGTCAAGGCCCGTATGCGCGACATGGCTGACGAGCTGTTGAAGCTTTACGCCCAGCGCAAACTCGCCCGCGGCTTCGCGTTCTCCTCTGATTCCAACTGGCAGCGTGAGTTCGAAGACAGCTTCGCCTTCACGGAAACCGTTGACCAACAGCGCGCCATCGCCGAAATCAAGCGCGACATGGAAAGCGAACTCCCCATGGACCGCCTGCTCTGCGGCGACGTTGGTTACGGCAAGACCGAAGTGTCCATGCGCGCCGCCTTCAAGGCCCTCGGCGACGGCAAACAGGTGGCCGTTCTTGCTCCCACTACCGTGCTGAGTTTCCAGCACTACGAAACCTTCAAGCGCCGCTTCGCCGCTTTTCCGGTACGCATCGACATGGTGAGCCGCTTCCGCTCAAACAAGGAAATCAAGCAGTCCCTGGAGGATCTCGCCAACGGTCGCACGGACATCATCATCGGCACCCATCGCCTGCTCTCGGCTGACGTCAAATTCCACGACCTGGGCTTGATGGTGATTGACGAAGAGCAGCGCTTCGGCGTCCGCCACAAAGAGCGCCTGAAGCAGTTGCGCCAGAATGTGGATTCGCTGGCCATGTCGGCCACTCCCATTCCGCGCACCCTGCACATGTCCCTGCTGGGCCTGCGCGACTTGAGCGTCATTGAGACGCCTCCCAAGGACCGCCTTGCCGTTCACACCGTGGTGGCCCACTTCGACGACGAGCTCATCCGCACGGCGCTGGAGCAGGAACTCTCCCGTGGCGGTCAGGTCTACTTCATCCACAACCGCGTGGACAGCATTTTTGCGCGTGCCGGACACATTCAGCAACTGGCTCCCGGCGCCCGCATTGGCGTCGGTCACGGCCAGATGCCGGAGGCCGAACTCGAAAAGGTGATGCTGGGTTTCATGGGTCGCGAGTTCGATGTGCTGGTCTCCACCAGCATTGTCGAAAACGGCCTGGACATCCCCCTTGCCAACACCATCCTCATTGAGCATGCTGACCGTTTTGGCCTCTCTGAGCTCTATCAGCTACGGGGTCGCGTGGGCCGTTCCAACCGCCGCGCCTACGCCTATCTGTTGGTGCCGCCCGATGGTTCCCTCACCGAGATTGCCCGCAAGCGCCTGGCTGCCTTGAAGGAGTTTTCCGACCTTGGCGCCGGGTTCAAGATCGCCGCGCTGGACCTGGAACTCCGGGGAGCCGGTAACCTGCTGGGCGGTGAGCAGCATGGCCACATCGACGCCGTGGGCTACGACACCTACATGTCCATGCTGGAAGAGTCCATCCGCGAAATGCGCGGCGAGGATATCCCGCCCGAAGTCTACTCCGCCATCAATCTCAGTTTGGACGTCCGCATCCCGGCGGAGTACATCCCCGACGAAACCCAGCGTCTGCGCGCCTACAAGCAGATCGCCGATATCGCCAACCCGGCCGACGCACGCCGCGTGCTGGATGGGCTCAGAGACCGCTACGGCGCGCCGCCTGATGCGCTTGGCTTCCTCACCGAGTTCTCACTCTGCAAGACCCTGGCCCGCGAGCTGGGAGTGGAATCCCTGGACAAGCGCGGCCAGAACTTGATGGTGAAGTTCCATCCCCACACCCGCATGAATCC
>JALOKO010000439.1 GCA_025456495.1 Bryobacterales bacterium
ACGCATCGGCCAGAATATCGAACTCATGCAACACCAGCTCATCATTCAGATACACAGAAAACAGGCGGCTGGTTTCCCCGCCCCCGGCAAGGTTCTCCTCCCCAAAGATGGGCTCAACAAAATGAAGCCGCAGCTCGTAGACGCCGGGGTCAAGAGGAACCTTGTACGAAAACTCCCCTTCGCGGCGAAACTGGTAGATCTCCGGAAGAGCGGTGAAGTGGAGCGGGCCGAGTTTGTTCTCCAACGCACTTCCCCCATCGAAGTACGCGTCGCCAGTCCAGGTCTGTCCGAATCGATCAACGAATGAGGAAAAGGGAGAGCCGGCGAGGATGCGCACCGGCTGGGGGCCTGTAACGGGGGCATCGCCCGGTTCGCCACCCGGCATTGACCTGGGAGCAACGTTGGCCACCGCCGCCCTCGTCGCCGCATCCGGGTCTGTCCCGACGCGCGTGGCGTACCAAAGGCCAACCCCAACCAGCACCAGCACCGCGGCCGCCTCCATGGGGAGCAGTCGCCATCGGCGCCTGGCGGGTTCAGGGGCGTTGGGGGACGGCGCCCCGAGATCCGGATCCACGAGGATCGGAACCGTATGCGCGTTCCCAGCGTTGGATCCTGTCACGATTTCCGCGCGGCCAGCCGTTTCGGAAGCCGGTGGGCGATCCGCGGGTTCGCGAGCCGTTCCCGCCGCGGCAACAAACTGAGGGACGTAACTCCCGGAGGCTAAGCGAATCTGCACCGTGCTCGTCGCGCCCGGTCCCCGATAATATTCGTCCAAGCGCTTGCGAAGGCGGTGCGCCTCCACACGGACAATCGAATCCCGCTTCTGGTCGAAGTCCGCGGGCCGCCCCAGGGCCTCCACCGCCACAAGGTATTCCTTGATCTCATCGACGGCGCCCGCGAAGTACTTTTCGCAGACAAACACCAGGAACTTCTGCAAATTCGGGGAACGCGCAAAAATGCCGGAGTCCAGGATTGCCTGAAGCTCAGCACGCTCTTTCGAGTAATCTGAGTTCGTACTCGACATCAACCACCCCAGCGCGGCGAACCGCCCACCATGGAACGCAGTCTAGCACAGCTTTCCGTGATGGAAGCACATAGTTTCGCTTATGGAACTTGACCGTTAGGTGCAGTTAACCTCAAGTTCAGAAACAACCCTTCTGACGTATTTTCAAACATTTCCCGCGTTAACCCCCCTGCGTTCGCCCCCGGATAACCCAATTAGCCTTGTTCTGGGCGAGCCCCGTGTATAGAACTAATACAATCACGGCTTTGTCTGTTGCCCAGCTGTTACGCAGGGCGCCGGACGGGCTGTCTGGGTAGTTCACATCGAGGGGTCTGCCAACTCGCCAACGGGTTTGTTCCAGTTCGCTCTCGAAGTGTTAGTAACCCGAGGATTCAAGCGCAAGCCTGGATTCCATCCTGGCGGGTGGATCCATCGTTGGGATCACGGAAGGGAAGAGCCGTGATCACGCATCGCGTGCATGTGGTAGCCGCCCATGGGCACTACCGCAAACGCGGGTGACGGGTCAGCGATCGCGCGAAGCGCGCAGTACGAAGGAAGAAGTCGTTAAGGAGAAGGATTCAGATGAACATGCCGACAACAGGGCTGCGCGCCATTGCGCTGACGCTGTTTCTCGCGGCTTGGGTGGTGACCGCATTGGGCCAGCAGCTTTCCGGGACCCTCACCGGAACCGTGACTGACCAATCCAATGCCGTGCTGCCGGGCGCGAAAGTCACGCTCACCAACGACCAGTCTGGGAGCGCTCTGGTGACAGAGACGAACGCCCAGGGATATTTCTCAATCGCGGGTATCCTGACAGGCAATTACACGATCACCGTAGAAGCCGAGGGCTTCCGCGTGCTGAAGCGTCCGGGCATTGCCTTCAGCGCGGGAGACAAGCGGAATCTCTCTGACCTGGTGATGCAGTTGGGGTCTACCGCTGAGACCGTGGAGGTGAGCGGGGCGGTCGAGCTGCTGACACCGGTTGACTCCGGCGAAAAGTCCATCGTGATCAACGAACAGCAACTCCAAAACGTCGCGATCATCGGTCGCAGCGCAGCGGAGTTCCTGAAGGTGCTGCCTGGGATGGCGGCCACAGGATCCGGGCTGAGCAACTCGCCCGGCTTCAGCGGCGAGGTGATCGGCATCAACGGCAACGGAGACGGCGGCAAGCAGAGTGCGCTGGGCACCTTCGCCGCCAACGGGACGCGGCCGGAAGCGATGGACATCATCATGGATGGCGCCCATGTGTCCGACCCCGGATGCAATTGCGCCACTCCAGTGAACGCGAACCCGGACATGACCCAGGAATTCAAGGTGCTTACCTCGAATTTCGCGGCGGAGAATTCCAAGGGACCGGTGGTCATCAATTCCGTCACCAAAGGCGGCGGCACGAACTTCCATGGAGGCGCGTACTTCTTTGCGCGCCATTTCTCAATGAACTCCAATGACGCGCTGTTCAAGCAACGCAACTTGAGGCGGCCAGAGAACAAGTTCTATTTCCCGGGCGGGAACATTGGCGGTCCGGTGCTCATCCCGGGAACGAACTTCAACAAGAATCGCGACAAGCTGTTCTTCTTCACGGGATTTGAGGCCTACCGCCAGACCCTGGATACGGGCGTTCTGCAATCCCAGGTCCCCACCAACGCGATGCTGAACGGTGACTTCAGCGACACCGCGCTGCTGACTGCCTTCGCGCGCGCGAGCGGCCAGAACAATACGATGCCCAGCGTTGCGGTGAACGGACGCATTCCCAGCGCGCTGCTAGACCCCAGCATGCAAAACCTGGCAAGACTGCTGCCCCAACCGAACATCGACCCGGCAGGGGCTGGCGCCGGATTCAACTACGCCCTCGCCCTGCCGCTGACGCAGAACTCCTGGCAAAGCGTGACGCGCGTGGACTACAGCATCAGCGACAACACGAAGCTCTTCGTGCGTTACAGCGCGCAGCGGGAACTGCAGCGCTTCCCGGTGCAGTTGTGGTGGCGAAACGCCAATGCCGTCCCGTTGCCAACCGACATCAACGGCAAGAACGCATCCGATTCCATCTCCACCAGCCTGGTGAACGTCATCAACCCGACGCTCACCAACGAATTCGTCTTCGGCTACACCTTTGTGGACTTCCCCAATAGCTACGACGATATCGGCGCGCTGGACCGCGGAACGGTGGGCTTCAACTACAACGGCATCTTTAACCAGGACAACAAGATTCCCGCCTTCGTCAACTGGGGTGGCGGCTCGCCTGGTATGTGGATGACCGGTGGCTTTGACCCCATCCTGTTCGCCACCAAGCACCTCTACACCATCTCAGATAACGTCACCAAGGTTGTCGGGACACACACCTTCAAGTTCGGCGGGTTCTTTGGCTGGGTACGGAACGCGCAGCCTGGCAACGCCAACTCCAACGGCGCCTTTGTGTACGCCAACTGGAGTGCCCGTTCGACGGGGAACTCGCTGGCGGATTTCGTGACTGGTCGCATTGACAACTGGAACGAAAGCACGCAGAACGTGGTTCGCGACATTTCCTTCAAGGACATTGCCTTCTACGCGCAGGATTCCTGGAAGGTCACCCGCAACCTGACGTTGGAATATGGCATGCGCTTCCAGCACCTCACCCCCTGGCGGGAACGGCTTGGCTTTGGTTTGGTGACCTGGAATGAAAGTGCCTATTCGAACGATCCGGCGAGACTGGGGGACCTGACCGGATTGAACTGGACCCAGCGCGATAGCAACGTGCCGCAGTCAGGCTATCCCACACGGCCGCTTTTCTATGCGCCCCGCGTGGGTGTAGCCTGGGATGTCTTTGGCACTGGCAACACGGTGATTCGTGGCGGTTGGGGAAAGTTCTACTATCACGATCCGCAAGCGGGCGCCGACACGGTGGATGTCGCTGCTGGT
>JALOKO010000440.1 GCA_025456495.1 Bryobacterales bacterium
GGAAGCAGTCAGGCCACCCGAACCTACGGTTTGCTGAGCCAGCCGTGGAAGCGGAGCAAGGCTTCCAGGCGTGGGGGCCAGGTGGAGAGGATGGGGTGGAAGGGCGCAAGGCCGACGCCGTGGCGTCCGTCCTCATAGACGTGCAGTTCGGCCGGGACGCGGTGCTTGCGTAGGGCCAGGTAGTACACCACGGCGTTCTCCACCGGGACGCCGGGGTCGTTGCCCGTGTGGAACAGGAAGGTGGGTGGGGTCTGTGGCGTTACCTGCTTTTCGTTGGAGAGGTTCTCCACCAGGGCGGGGTCAGGGTTCTCACCCAATAGGTTGCGCTTGCTGCCGGAATGGGCCACGGCGTCGTCGAAGCTGATGACGGGGTAGGCCAGGATGGCGAAATCCGGGCGGCAGCCTTCGCGCTCAATGGGGTCAGTGGCTGAGGCATTGCCGCCATCGAAGTGGGTGCTGGCAGTGGCGGCCAGGTGGCCTCCGGCGGAAAAGCCCCAGATGCCAATGCGGTCTTTGGCATAGCCGTGCTTGGCGGCCAGGCTGCGGGCAATGCGGATGGCGCGCTGGGCGTCCTGGATCATCGCCGGGTGACGGTAACGCGGCGCCAAGCGGTAGCGCAGCACATAGGCGGTCACCCCGCGCGCGTTCAGCCACGCGGCGATGTCGGCGCCCTCATGGTTCACGGCCAGATTCACATAGCCTCCGCCGGGGAACACCACCACGGCGGTTTGGGTGTTGCTGCCTTCGGGCGCGGGGTACACGGTGAGGGTGGGGATGTCCTTCTCTTCGTTGCCCACCGCGCCCGGAGCGCCGCCCGGGTAGAGCGGCAACTCCGGCGGCGCCGCCAGCAGGGCCAGCGTCAAGGAAAGCGACAGCACCACGAACCGGCAGACGTGCAGCATAGACGGGCTCCTTACGAAACGAACTCCCCCGGCGCTTGGCGACAGACGCTGGCCGCCGGGACGTGGATCCAATTAGGGCAGCGCAAGTTCAGCCAGCGGAATCGCCTGCTCTTTCAACATGATGGGAATGCTGTCCAACACCTTGTAAACGCTGGCCTTATCCTCAGTGATGAGCGCCTCTTCCAAGGCGGCGTCCACCGTGCTTCCATCGGCGTGCTTGACCTTCCCCAAGGCAATGGCCGCGTTCAGTGTCGCCAGTTCCTCAGGAGTGGCCAACCGCACCGGCGTCTTGGTGACCGGGCAACACAGGATATCCACCAAATCTTTGCTTACGGGCATGCTTCAACGGTATCAAAAACGGGAACTTAGGGCAGCCGCGTCCACGCGGGAGACCCCTTGGGTGCTGCATGCCCGCGAAACCTGTATGCCCCGGCGCGGTGTCCGCCGCTGCGGTGGTCCCCGTTGTTCCGGCCCGGGACCTGGAATCTCGATTGACATCAGGGTATCTGAAACAGATAATCTCTATTAGGGATTGGGGGATTCAACATCCCGCCCCACGCCATCCTGCGCGGGAAGGTCCCCGACGTACCGTCCTGGACCAGAAATTTTCCGCGAGTGAGGCGATCCGAAGGAACACATCGCATGCGTAGTTCAGTGAAAGGCGAGTACGCGCTGAGGGCGCTTTTTGACCTGGCCGAGCAGCGTCCGGGACAACCGATTCGCATTGCCGACATCGCTCACCGTCAGAGGATCCCGCAGAAATTCCTTGAGCTGATCCTATCCACCTTGAAGCAGGGGGGCTTTGTGGAAAGCCGCCGTGGGGCGGATGGCGGCTATATGCTGGCGCGACCAGCGGAAAACCTTTCCGTAGGGGAGGTCCTGCGGTTTCTGGAGGGCTCCCGTAGTGCGCGCAGGACAACCGAGCAGGGGCTGTTGGATCCCTTTGAGGAAGTGTGGCGGCAGGTGGATGATGGAGTTGACGAGATCTTGAACAGCACCACCTTTGCCGGACTCGTTCGCAATTGGCGGGAACGGCGAGGGTCCTACGTACCGGATTGGCAAATCTAGCCGGTTCCGCAGTCGTTCATGCGGATCTTCGAACAGGCCCGGCCAAGCCGGGAAACAGTGGGCCGAACAGGAGGGAGTGACGATGATCTATCAGGACAATTCATTGGCCATCGGGCGGACCCCGCTGGTGAAGCTGAACCGGGTTACCGATGGCGCCAAGGCCACGGTGCTGGCCAAGATTGAAGGCCGCAACCCGGCCTATTCCGTGAAGTGCCGGATTGGCGCGTCGATGGTGTGGGACGCTGAGCGCAAGGGCCTGCTGACCGAAGGCAAGGAACTGGTGGAGCCCACCAGCGGCAACACCGGCATTGCGCTGGCATTCGTTGCGGCGGCGCGCGGCTATAAGCTGACGCTCACCATGCCGGAAACGATGTCCATTGAGCGGCGCAAGGTGCTGAAGGCCTTCGGCGCCAATCTGGTGCTGACTGAGGGTCCCACGGGGATGAAGGGTGCGGTTGCCCGCGCGGAACAGATTCAGGCCTCAGACCCTGACCGCTTTGTGCTGCTGCAGCAGTTCAAGAATCCCGCCAACCCGGACATCCACCTCAAGACCACCGGACCCGAAATCTGGGACGACACCGACGGGAACGTGGATGTGTTCGTCAGCGGCATTGGCACCGGGGGCACCATCACCGGGGTTTCCCGGTACTTCAAGCAGAGCCGCGGCAAGCAGATCTTGAGCGTCGGCGTGGAACCCGTCCACAGCCCGGTGATCACCCAGAAGCTGAGCGGCGAGGAGTTGAAACCCGGCCCGCACAAGATTCAGGGCATCGGGGCAGGCTTTATTCCGGATACCCTGGACCTGTCGATCGTGGATCGCGTGGAGCAGGTCACCAACGACGAAAGCGTGGAGGTGGCAAGGCGCCTGGCGCGGGAAGAGGGGATTCTCTGCGGAATTTCGTGCGGTGCGGCGGCGGCGGCGGCGCTGCGGCTGGCCAAGCAGCCGGAGTTTGAAGGCAAGACGATTGTGGTGGTGCTGCCCGACTCCGGCGAACGCTACCTCAGCACCGTTCTGTTTGAGGGCATGTTCACGGATTGATGGCGTGGCGTCCCCGCAAGTGTCCGCATCCCGGGCGATGGCTGCGCACCCGGGAGGGAGGCGACCCGAGGTCGCCTCCCTTGCCCGTGTTATCCTGGTAAATGTGAGTGATCGCCCGATGGCTATGTGGAAGCGCCTGTTCATGTGGGATTACCCACGGGGCAGCGTTGCCTACGATTTGATGGTGGGCGCCATTCTGGCCTTTATCTTCCTCACCCCCTCCGCAGTGTTTCGGGATAAGCCGTTGCTGAGCAAGGCCACGGGCGAGTTGGCGATGCTTCCCGGAGCAACAGGCGAAACTCGATTCTGGTTGGACGAATCCCTCCTAGAGACGATCCCGAAAGATCGTCAGTTGGATCATCTCAGCGCACTGCTGTCTGAGCGCACCGGAACCGCTCGGCAGGCAGTGTCGGTAGAGATGCTGAAGAACGACGAAGGCGTCGTGCAGGGCTACGTGGCGTTGACGCGTCCGTAAGCCCCAGGACGATGGCTTGCGAAGGAGGGTGTGCGATGGCGAAATCCGCGACGACTGCGAAACCCAGAACCGTGGCAATCGGTGGTTGGCTGATGGTTCTGCTGATGCTGTGCGGGCTGCCCGCGGCGGGTGCCTCCACCGTGAAGCAGATCCTGGCCAGGATGGACAAGGAATCCCCTGGCTTTCGCGGGGTTCGCGCCTCCATCACGCGCATCAAGTACACGGCGATACTGGACGATCGGGCTGAAGAGACCGGCTTGATGGTCATCCGGCGTACGGGCAAGACCCTGGAATCGAAGATCGAGATCCAAAAGCCCAACCCGCGCATGGTGGCCTTTAGCGGAGACAAGGTGGAGATCTACTACCCCAAGATCAATACCGTCCAGGAGTTTGATCTGGGCCGCAACCGAG
>JALOKO010000037.1 GCA_025456495.1 Bryobacterales bacterium
AATTGCGGCAACCCCCTTGCTCGTGGTTTACTGATAGATGGTGTCCGCAGGGACACTTCCGTTCGTACACGCTTTCCTCGTTCGGTCTCGGGAGAAGCACTCTTCGGGGTGGTTTCTGCTTGCAACTTCCCCTGCAGTGGACACACGTGGATCACGGTTGCTGGCTTGCCTGCACGTCAGGCGGCCCTGGAATCGCGCTTCACGCCGTACGGCTGCAAGGTCGGCGGCGATCCTGAGCGAATCGCTGAAGCAACCAACCAGCTACAGGTGCAAGCCGCGCTGAGGCAGCCTCAACGTGGCACACATCGTCGTGGTTGGCTTTCGCGCGATGAAGGGTGAGTGATTGCCCGGGCGCCCTGGGGAGCCTGGAACTCCGGGCAATCCCAGCGTCACGCGGTACTACCGGAGTAGGTACGATTTCGGAAACACCATCAGATCGAGTAATGCCATGAAGACAACCACGTTCCCAAAAGGCCAGCCGGAGCGCGCCTGGCACCTCCTGGATGCGAATGACGCCGTTTTGGGGCGGCTAGCGTCTCAGGTGGCACGCATTTTGATGGGGAAGCACAAGCCAACCTATACCCCTTTCCTGGACACCGGCGACCATGTCGTGGTGATCAATGCCTCCAAGATTCGCCTCACCGGCGGCAAGGAAGGCCAGAAGGTGTACCGCCGCTATTCCGGCTATCCCGGGGGATTGGTGGAAGTGGGCGCTCCCACGATGCGCGCCACGCGCCCGGACCGGATGATCCTGTTGGCGGTTCGCGGCATGCTGCCCAAGACAAAGCTCGGCAAGCAGATGTTGCGCAAGTTGCGGGTGTATCCCGGCCCTGTTCACAAGCAGCAGGCGCAAAAGCCCGCGGCGCTGGCAGCGGCAGAGTAAACAGCGTGCGCCAACTACCGCGCGGGCATGGGTCCTCCGGGGTAGCAAAAGCGCGGACATCGATTTCAACCCTCCGTCTTGCCGCGAATGCGGGGAGCCGGGGCTAACCGAAGGAGCTTGAGTGGCAACGGCGTTTGTTCAATATCTGGGTACCGGCCGCCGCAAGGCAGCGGTCGCTCGCGTCTTTTTGCGTCCCGGTGAAGGAAAAGTGGTGGTGAATGGGCGCGTGCTCAACGACTACTTTCCATCGGAGATGTCTCGCCTGATGGTGAAGCAGCCCTTGCTTGCGGTGGAGATGATGGACCGTTTCGACGTCCTCATCAATGCCAGCGGGGGGGGCGTGGTGGGCCAGGCGGGCGCCGCCCGGCTGGGACTCGCCCGCGCCCTGTGCATCTTCAATCCGGAACTGCGCGGCAAGTTGAAGTCCAACGGCTTCCTGCGGCGCGACCCGCGGATTCATGAGCGCAAGAAGTACGGACAGAAGGGCGCCCGCGCGCGCTTCCAGTTCTCAAAGCGCTAAGGTTTACGTGTTTGCGCGGAGGAATCGGGGCAACGGTTCCTCCGCCATCCTCGGCCCCTGGTCATTCCGGAGCCCTTCCAGGCCCCACCCTGTTCGTCGCTTCCCTTGCCCTTTGGGGCGTATGCGGCAACAGACGCCAGCGGCTGATGAGGCGCCGCCGCATTCACTTGCGGCACAGTCGCGCCCAACCGGTACTTGCCAAAAAAGGAACCAATAGGGAGAAACCATGCCGCAAATCACCATGAAGGAATTGCTGGAAGCCGGCGTTCATTTCGGCCACCAGACCAAGCGTTGGAACCCGAAGATGAAGGAATACATCTTTGGCGAGCGCAACGGAATTTACATCATCGACCTGCAGAAGACCTTGAAGCTGTTCAAGGAAGCCATGCGTTTTGTGGGTGAAGCCGCCATCCAGGGCAAGAACGTCCTGTTCGTCGGCACCAAGCGCCAAGCGCAAGAGGCGATTGCCGAAGAGGCCTCCCGCTGCAGCATGTACTACGTCAACAGCCGCTGGCTGGGTGGCCTGTTGACCAACAACGTTACCATTCAGCAATCCATTAAGCGCTTGCGTGAGCTTGAGCGCATGGCCACCGAAGACGATTACGCCGGTCGCCCAAAGAAGGAAATCGTGCGTCTGGAGCGCGAGCGCAAGTCGCTGGACCAGAACCTGGCCGGTATCAAGGACCTGCACGGATTGCCCGATGTGATGTTCGTCATCGATTCCTCCAAGGAACACATTGCGGTTCGAGAAGCCCGCAAACTGGGCATCCCGGTGGTGGGTGTTGTGGATACCAACTGTAATCCGGAAGACGTGGATTACCCCATCCCTGGCAATGACGACGCGCTGCGCGCCATCCGTCTGTTCGCCAGCAAGATTGCCGAAGCCTGCATTGAAGGCCGCGCCCTGGCTACTGAGCAGGATTTTGGATCCACCGGCGAAGAGGGTGAGGAGGAAGTGATTGACTTCACCCAGTACACAGACCCGGAATACTCCACGCAATTGATGAAGGAAACCCAGAGCAAGCTGGCTGCGGCGGAAGCGGTGAATGCGCAAGCGGTTCCCCCGGCTGAGGCGCCCGTGGCTGTGCTGCCTGAGGAAGACGAGCGCTATTCCCAATACGTGGCTGACGACGAATAACCCCTTTGTCGCCATTACACTGGACCACCAACCTGTTTCTGACCCACAAGGATTGAGTGCATGGCTGAAATCACAGCATCCCTAGTAAAAGAACTGCGCGAACGCACCGGCGCTGGCATGATGGAGTGCAAGAAGGCACTGCAGGAAGCCAACGGCGATCTGTCCGAAGCGGAAGTGGTGTTGCGCAAGCGCGGCATCGCGGCAGCGGCAAAGAAGGCAACCCGCGCCACCCGGCAGGGCCTGATTGGTAGCTTCCAAAGCGAGGATGGTACGCTCGGCGTCCTCATCGAAGTGAACTGCGAAAGCGATTTCGTGGCCCGCAACGAAGAGTTCCAGGCGATGGTGGAGAATCTCTCCCGTCAGGTTGCTGAAAGCGGTGCATTCGCCGCCGGTGAGGCGGGCGTGGCCCAACTGCTGGAACAGCCTTACATTGCGGACCCCAGCGTCACCGTGGCGCAACTGATTGCCAACAGCATCGCCAAGATCGGTGAGAACCAGGGCATTGCCCGTTTGTCCCGTTTCGCGGTGGGGGAAACCGGTGTCGCCGTCACGGGCGGCCTTGGCATCTACATTCACCCTGGCGCCCAACTGGGCGTGATGGTGGAACTGGGCGCCGCCAAGGCGGAAACCGCGACCGCCCCCGAGTTTCTGGATCTGGCCAAGGATCTTGCCATGCAGATTGCGGCGGCTGACCCGCAGTACATCCGCAAGGAAGATGTGGACGAGTCCGCGCTGGCGAAGGAAAAGGACATCCAACGGGATCGTGCTTTGGCCGAAGGCAAGCCGGAAAAGATGGTGGATCGTATCGTCGAAGGCCGCATGAGCAAGTTCTACGAAGAGATCTGCCTGCTGGAACAGCCCTTTGTCAAAGAGAACAGCCTCTCCATCAACCAACTGATCGCGCAGAAGTCAGCCAGCCTGGGCGACACCATCCAGGTGGTGCGTTTCACCCGCTTCAAGGTGGGCGACACGCTGCCGCCAGCCGGTGAAGGTACCGAAGAATAACAACGAAGGGCGCCTCCCCGGAGGCGCCCTTTTCGCATCTGGACGCCCGTTTCCGTTCCGGGGACAACGCACCTTGCCGCTGCCCCAACTGCTCACCCGCAACCCATGATTGGTGCCTGCCTGTGAAATACCGCCGGATCCTTCTTAAGCTCAGCGGAGAAGCGCTTGCCGCAAACCAGCAGTTCGGGTTGAACCCGGAACGGGTAGCCGAACTGGCATCCGAGGTGAAGGACGTCTGGGCTGCCGGCGTGGACATCGGCATGGTGGTGGGCGGAGGCAATTTCTTCCGCGGGGTGGCCGCCGCCGCCCGAAACATGGACCGTGTCACCGCCGACCATATGGGGATGCTTGCCACCGTCATCAACGCGCTGGCCATGCAGGACGCTCTGGAAAAGCAGGATGTGCCCGTGCGCGTCATGACCGCCATCCATCTGCAGCAGGTGGCGGAACCCTACATCCGTCGCCGCGCCCTGCGCCACTTGGAGAAGCGGCGCGTCACCATCTTCGCCGGTGGCACCAGCAATCCCTATTTCTCCACCGATACCGCAGCCGCCTTGCGCGCGCTGGAGATCCAGGCCGACGTCGTGATCAAGGCAACCGGCGTCGATGGCGTTTACGACAAGGATCCGCGCAAGCACCCGGACGCCGTGCGCTTCACCACCGTAAGCTACCAGGACGTCCTGGCCCGCGCCCTGGGCGTCATGGATGCCAGCGCCGTGGCCATGTGCCGGGATAACCAACTGCCCATCATCGTCTTCAATCTTGCTGAGCGCGGCAACATCCGCCGTGTTGTGGAAGGCGAAGCCGTGGGAACCATCATCGGCAGCACTGCTGACTAGCCGTCCCGGGACACCGGCCTCGCGCCCACACCCCAGCGCATGCAGGCGCCGGCGTCGCCCGCCCTCCTCTGTGGTCACGCATCCACTCCTGCCGGCGAAGCCGAATACTTCATCCGAATTTCACTCCACTGTAATTGCAGAGCAATGCCCCCCTGCTAGTTTCAGGAGTATGCCATCGATTTTCCGTCCTTCGCCTCGCCACTGGTGTTGTGGCCTGCTCCTGATGTCCTTCTTCCAGATGCTTTCATGGCTCCCCCTTCATGCTCAGGGGGCCATCGGCAGCGTCACGGGCCTGGTGAGAGACCCCGCTGGGCTGGGTGTTCCGAACGCAGTGCTGCTGCTGAAGAATAACGACACCGCTACGGAACTGCGCACCGTCGCCAACGAAACTGGCTCTTTCAATTTCGCCAGCGTGAAGATCGGCGATTACCAACTGGAAGTGGAGGCGCCCGGCTTTCGCCGCTTGGTTGCGGAGTCAGTGCGTGTGGAGACGGCAGCCGCCACCCGCCTGAATCTCAGCATGGAACTGGGAAGTACGGTGGAAGCGGTGACGGTATCGGCTGAACTCCCGCTGCTGCAGCGCGAGAACTCCTCCAGCAGCACGGTCGTCAACCGCTCGCTATTGGACAACGTACCGTATCAGCTAACGGGGACGAATCGGGATGTGCTGCGCGCCATCAGCTTTGCCCCGGGTGTGTACGGCAACGCCGGGAACTTCAATCTGAACATCACGGGCGGTCGACAGCACGCAACGGAGGTGCTGGTGGATGGGGTGACCAACAATTACCGTGGAGCGTTCGGGTCGCCGTTCTCGGTGCGCCCCAGCTACACCAGCGTCAGTGAGTTTCGGGTGGAAACGGCGGTCCCTCCCGCTGAGTATGGGCGAACTTCCAGTGGCGTGGTAATCATGACTACCAAGTCCGGCACAAATGCCTTCCACGGAAACATCGACTTCCTGCTTCGCAACAACGTCCTGGATGCCCGTCGCTTCAATGCGCGCAGCGCGGACGTCACACGGCAAGGAGAAGGCTCAGTCAGCGTCGGCGGCCCCGTGCTGTTTCCGAAGCTCTACGACGGACGTAACCGCACCTTTTTCTTTACTGACATCACCGTGTTCCGCCGCATCAATGAGCCGCAGGGCGTTGTACGTACCGTAGGCACCTTAGGCCAGCGAGGGGGCGATTTCGCGGACGTGGCCCAGTCGATCTTTGACCCACTTAGCGACGCCGTGGCGGCGCAACGGACGCCCTTCGCCGCCAATCGGATTCCCAATGCGCGCATCAGCGATTTCGGCCGCGCCATGCTGGAGGTCATCCCCAACCCCAATCTCCCCACCGCCGCCGGGAATCTGGTCGGCAGCCAGCGCAACCTGGAGAAGATGACGGTGTTCCTGATGAAAATCGATCACATTTTCTCTGAGGCGCACCGGGTCACCCTGATTGGCCGTCCCAGTTGGAACGTGCGCGATAACTTCAACGGTCCATGGGGCCCGTCCCGTTTGGAGGGCTTTTTTGACAAGCCGTATGCGCCCCACATCAACATGAGCCACGACTGGATCCTTAGTCCCACGCTGCTGAACCATGTTCAGGTGGGATACACGAATTGGTTCAGCCTCTTCCTGCAAACGCCAGGCATTCGCTATCAGGTTCCCGGCTCCTTCGGGCCGGGCTTCCCCGCGCTGCGATTCCAGGGTCAGGGCCTTTCGTCCATCGGTGAGAACGTTGACCGCACCGTCGGCTCGAACCTCATCAATATCCAGGACTCCGTCAGCTTCACCACGGGCAAGCACAACCTGAAGTTCGGGTTTCGGTTTGACTGGCTTGAGGACAACACGGAGATCCTGGGGAACCGCAACGGGACCTATACCTTTTCGCCGGTAACCACAAGCCGCCCCGGGACCGCTGGTTCCGGTCACGCCTTTGCCAGCATGCTGCTGGGGGCCCCGAATACGGCCGCCATGCAGTTTGGCTTCCCGCTTCTGGCCCGTTCGCAATACTACGCCTTTTATGCGCAGGACGATTGGAAGGTCTCTTCGCGGCTGACGCTGAACTACGGCATGCGCTTTGAGATCCAGCGCCCGTGGCAAGACCGGGATGGCAATACCAGCAATCTTGACCTGAATACCCCAAACTCTGCTGCCGGGAACCTTCCCGGAGCGCTGGTCTTCGGTGGCGAAGGGAATGGCCGAACCGGAAGCAAGCAGTTTGTCAATAACTACTTCCGCGCGTTCGGGCCGCGGCTTGGCCTGGCCTATCAGTTAACCTCCAGCACGGTGCTCCGCGCGGGAGCGGGGATCTTTTATCCGCCCCGGGTTGGCGCGAACGTCATCACCGAGGGATTCAGCTCAAACCCCAGCGTCAGCAGCCTGGATGGCGGATTGAACCCAGCCTTCTATCTCGATGCGGGGTGGCCAGCGCAGGTGGCGGTGCAGCCTCCGTTCATCGACCCCACACGGGGCAACGGCCGGGAAGTGAGCTTTTTGAACTCCGATGCCCAGCGTGGCTCAGGGCGCTTGTCCCGCACGTATCAGATGCAGGTGGGCCTGCAGCAAAGGCTAGGGCAAGGCGTTGTGGATGTGGGCTGGGTGTCCACCCAGGCGCGGCACATCCCGGGCAACATCCTGGATAACCTGAATCAGGTGGATCCGCGATTCCTGGAACTGGGCAGCCTGCTGACGCAGAACATCAACAGCGCTGCCGTCCGCGCCGCTGGATTCGCGCCGCCGTTTCCAGGCTTCAACGGAACGCTGGCGCAGTCTTTGCGTCCTTACCCGCAGTTCCAGAACATCAACTACATCGACGCTCCCACGGGTAGCAGCAGCTATCATGGCTTGCTGGCCAAGTTCGAACAGCGCTTCTCCAGTGGACTTGCGGTTCTGGCGTCCTATACCTTTTCAAAGAACATTACCGACACGGCCGCGCCCATGCAGGACGCCTTTAACCGCCGCCCGCAGCGGACCTTGGCCGCCATTGATGTTCCTCACCGGATGGTCACCAGCATCGCCTACGACCTCCCCTTTGGAAAAGGGAAGCGCTTTCTCAACACGGGCCTTGCCAGTCACCTACTGGGCGGCTTCTCACTGGGAGGCACTCTGCTTTACGAAAGCGGCGTTCCCTTACGGATCACGATTCCCAACACGCTGCCGCTCTTCGGACGCGATCTTCGTCCCGTTCTGGCGCCAGGCCAGGCGCCGGTGCTCATCACCGACCACTCCGCATTCCGCCCCTTCAATTCGCTTTCCGGAGACCGCGGCGACGCCATGCTAAACCGCAGTGCCTTTGCTCTACCGGCGCCCTTCACCTTCGGCAATCTGGCGCCATTCCTGGGCGCGGCGCGCGCGTTCGGATCCGCGAATGAAGATATCTCGCTGATGAAGCGCCAATATCTGGGCGAGGGGCAATTCCTGGAGTTCCGTACGGACTGGTTCAACGCGTTCAATCGCAGTCGCCTGAACGCGCCCATCACTGACCTCACCAGTCCTAACTTCGGTCTCATTACCGGGCAACAACCCGCCCGTGTGATCCAATTGGGAGTCCGGTACAACTTCTAGGAACGGTATGCTCTGGAACACCTTCAGGTCCATGACCCCCCTGTGGGGGCTTGTGTGGCTGCTTTGTGGCGGCCTGGCGGCTCAGGTGCTGCCTACGGGTAAGGAGATTCGTCCCGTGGGCAGCACCTTCGCCCTGGATACCTTCCCCGTCAGGGCCTACGTTGTCCCTGGGCGAGACCTGGCGCTGATCCTGCACAATGGCTTCCGTCCACCCGTACTGAGTCTTCTGGATACGCGCGAAGGGCGAGTGCTTACCACCCTGCCGATCCCCGATGCCGGGATGGATTTCGCCTTCGATTCCCGCCTCAATCGCGTGTATCTCCCCGGTGGCCACACTGCCCAGGTTCACGTGGTGGAGCTTCGCGATCATGTGCTGGTGGCCATGCCCAGCCTTGTGCTTCGCGCGCAGACCGGTGGCCCGCCCACCGCCGCGATGGTTTCGGCAGTATCCCTCTCGCCGGATGGCAAGCAGCTTGCCGTTCTTCTGCCCATGGCGAACGCCGTCTTGTTGGTTGACCCATCTACCGGACTCATCCGCAGGCGGATCCAGGACATCGGGCGGCCAACCCACCTGTTGTTTGCTCCCGACGCGCAAGCTCTTTTTGTCGCCTCGGCGCGGGACAACGCCGTGCTGCGGATTGGCGTGGCGGACGGCGTCATCCAATCTCGCGTGGGGGTGGCGGCCGGTCCCAGCCATTTGGCCTGGCACGCCAATCGGTTGTACGTCGCCTGCGCGAACAGCAACTATGTGGATGTATTGGCAGCGCCGCCGGGGCGGCCCCTTACAAATGCTGAGCGTCTCAACTTCTCGTTCTCACCAACCTATCCCAACGGGATCAGCCCCACCGCCCTTGCCGTAGATCAGACAACCGGCGACCTCATTGTTACCCTGTCGGACGCCAACGCAATTGCGCGTGTTCCGCTTGGTGAGCCGGGGATTGCCCCCAAGCTGATACCGGCCGGCTGGTATCCAACGCACGCCCTTCCGGTTTCCAACGGACGATTGCTGGTGCTGAATGGGAAGGGCTTCCGCTCCTATCCCAATCCCCAGGGGCCAAACCCTCTGCTCCACTCGTCCATGACGCCTCAGCCACCCTCCGAGATTCAGTACATCGGCCTCATCCAGAAGGGCGGCGGTCAATTGGTGGACGCCCCCGATGGCGCGGCGCAGGAGCAGTGGAACAAGGCGGTGCTGGAGTGCAATCGCGCGCTTCCAGAGCCGCCCTCCGCTGAGCCGCCCTCCGGCAATCCCATCCCCAGCAAAGGGGGCGCCTCTCCCCTTCGTCATGTCGTCTACATCATGAAGGAGAATCGCACCTACGACCAGGTTTTGGGTGACATGGAGATCGGGAATGGTGACCCATCCCTTTGCATCTTCCCTCAGCATGTCAGTCCCAATCACCACAAACTGGCCCGCGAGTTCACCCTGTTCGACAACTTCTACGTCAACGCCGATGTCAGCTCAGAGGGCTGGCACTGGAGTTCCGCCGCCATCGTTCCCCACCTCCTGATGCGCACGTGGCCGATGGCCTATGCCGGGCGTACCCGCCTGTTGACGAACGCCGCAGTGACCGCGGAGGGTGGCGCCGATGGCGGCGAAGATGCCTTCCGCATTCCGCCCTCGGGCTACTTCTGGAACCGCGCCCTCGATGCGGGCTTATCGTTCCGCAACTTTGGGTTCTTTGTCCGCAACCGCGCGGGCGTGCGTCCCGGCGAACCGATCATCGAATCCATCTCAGATCCTTCTCTGATTCCCCACACCAACCCCTTTTACGCGGGCTATGATCCGGACTTCCCCGATGTTGAGCGCGCCCGCATTTTCCTGAAGGAACTCCGGGAGTGGGAATCCACAGGGAACATGCCGCAGCTCATCGTGATGGTGCTGCCCAACGACCACACCTGGGGTACCGCACCCGGAAAACTGACCCCCTTCGCCTCCATGGCCGATAACGATCTGGCGTTGGGCCAGATTGTGGAAGCCATTTCTCGCTCTCGCTTCTGGAAAGAGACTGCGATCTTCGTCCTGGAAGACGACGCCCAGAACGGGCCGGACCACGTGGACGCGCACCGCTCACCCGCGTACATCATTTCTCCCTACACGCGTCGCGGCTTTGTGGATTCCAACTTTTACAACACGACATCCATGCTGCGTACGATGGGACGTATCCTTGGGTTGGAGCCTCTCACGCACTATGACGCCTTCGCGCCTCTGATGCACGCGCCGTTTCAATCCCGGCCGGACCTGCGTCCTTATTCCCACGTAATCCCTGACATTGATCGCGACGCCAAGAACCCGGTTCGATCGCGAACGGCCACCCGCAGTGAGCGTCTGGACCTGAATGTTGTGGACGCCATCGACGAGTTGGAGATGAACGACATCCTGTGGCTGGCCATCAAGGGAACCCCCGCCCCGGCGCCGGTACGAAGCGTCTTTTGGTAGCCTTGCTCCCGGGGGACAACGGGCATTGGATCCAACCACCGCGAATCGGGGCTAGACTGGAGATATGGGCGTCATGGCTCACCCCCCTCACCCACTTTCCCCGAACGCTGGCCTGCCCGGATGGAAGCGCTTCAGCAGCCACTTGGCGGCGTTGCTGATGGCGGTTGTGTTCGTCGCCAGCGGCGGCTATAAGATGCTGATGCCGTTGGATGCCGCTGAGCGGCTTACCCAGGTGCTCATCCCTGGAAACCTCAGCGTGGCCGCGGCGGTCACCCTGGCCATCACGGAACTCTTTGCGGCCATCATGCTGCTGATGCCGCGCTACCGGCGTTTTGGCGCGGCCATCATGCTGGCCATGCTGGTGGCCTTCTGTATCTATGTGGGCGTGAACTTTGAGCGCTTGCAGGGTGAGGATTGCGGCTGCTTTCCCTGGATCAAGCGGGCGGTGGGGCCGGTGTTCTTCATCAGCAATGGAGTGATGATCCTGCTGGCGGGCATTGCCGGCTGGTGGGCCTCGCATTCCTCCAGTTGGTGGTCGCCGCGTCCTGTCCGCACCAGCGTGGTGGTGCTGGGCGCGTTGACGCTGTTGAGTGTAGGTTCGGCCGCCTGGGCCTCGGCCCGCGAAACCGGATTAGAGGCCCCCGCCACCCTGCGCGTCAATGGCCAGGTTCTGTCGCTGGCCGACGCCCCCACGTTCCTTTATCTCTATGACCCTGAGTGCGCCCACTGTTTGCAATCGGCCAAGATGATGGCCCAATGGAAATGGGGCTCCACCCGCGTCCTGGCCGTGCCCACCATCAATCCGGAATGGGGCCAATTCCTGCTGAACGACTCCGGCTTCCCGGCACAACTGGCCACCGATCCTGAGGACCTCAAGGCCCTGCGCGCGGTGTTCGAGTTTGCGAACCCTCCGTATGGGGTGGCCTTGAAGCGGGGCCGAGCGCGCATCGTCGTGCGCTATGCGGACTTCGTCCCGGAACTGGAAGGGAAACTCCGTGCTGAGGGCTTCCTGGCGGAGTAGCGCGGGGCGTGGCGTTAGCGCGAAGGCTGGCCTACTCCATCTCCTGCGCGCGCATCCATTCCACGGTATCGGCATACCCAACAATGCCGCTGGTCGCCCCCGCCTGCTGGACACTTAACGCCGCCACCGCGTTGGCCATCCGTGCGGCCTCCAGCGCCGCCAGCCCTTGCCGCAGCGCAGCCAGATAACCCGCGACGAACGCGTCCCCCGCTCCCGTGGTGTCCGCCACCGGCACATGGAAGGCGGGGATCACTTCACGGTCATCTTCATCGCTTAGCAGGCAGCCTTGCTCGCCCAGCTTCAGAAGGATGCGGCGCGCCCCCAGCCGGTGCAGGGCGCTGGCCATTTGCCCCGCCTCGCGACAACCCGTCAGATGCTCCGCCTCCCGGTCGTTCACAAACAGAAGATCCACCAATGGAAGACAGGGGCCGAGATCCTCCAGCCAACGTCCTTTCGAATCCCATCCCGTATCCAGGGAAGTGGTGGCTCCTTGCCGGTTCGCGCGCAACAGCGATGCGGCGGCATGATCGCGAAACGCGGGCAGCGCAAACGGATTCGCCAGATGGTAATGCCAGGGTGCATCCGCCGACAGGCCACAGGGATGGAAATCCACAGGTCCGGCCAGCGCGTCGCGATTCACGCCCGGCTGATGCAGAAATGCGCGCTCACCCTTGCTGTTCACCAATGCC
Source organism: Bryobacterales bacterium (assembly GCA_025456495.1). Lineage (GTDB taxonomy): Bacteria > Acidobacteriota > Terriglobia > Bryobacterales > Bryobacteraceae > JACTMJ01. The sequence goes on from JALOKO010000037.1 coordinate 12,086, forward strand.
ATGGTAAGGGCAGTCGTCCCGCCCATACGCGGGGTGAACGCGGCGCGCACTCCCACATCCTGCAGAGTTCGCAGGCAGGCCTCGCCCGCTTCGTCATCCCCACAGGCGGAAACCAACGTCACCGGGGCGCCCAGCTTGGCTAAGCCGTAGGCGGTGTTCGCCCCGTTGCCTCCAAGGCTCAGCTCAACCTGCTCCACCCACACCGTGGCGCCGAATTCCAGACGCTCCACGGGACGCACCACGGTGTCGCGCACCAGGTTCCCGGATACAACGAACACGCACTGCGAGTGTAGGGCAAATGACATAATCTTCCGCTACTCATCCGATAGCAGTCCGGCCAGAAAGTTGCGAGAAACCGGCCAGGTCCCCACCACCGTCGGACCCTCCGCGGTGAACTTGCCGGTGGCCAGCACGGCGGCCAGTTCCGTTTCCGTGGGCTGCTGCTTTTCGATGGCCAGCAGTTTGTTCAGCCAATCGGTGAGCTTGGCGAACTCCTGGCTGGTGGAGGCTGCCACTTCCTGGTTGTCACAGTGTGCCCGCAGTTCCAGCCGAAAGGCGTCGCCGTCCGGCGCCAGATAAATGGTAGCGTGCTGGGTCCGCTCCAGCAGCCGCAGAAAGCCCTTCAGCCCAGGCGCCAGCGGATTCGCGTCACGCAGAGCGGCGCCGTCCAGGTGGAGCCAGAACGGCGACTCCGGCGACTCGAAGGAATGGCGGTAGTCCAGACGCAACCGGTCCGCGGCATAACGGTCCGGCGACACCGCCAACGCCATCACGTGGCTCCGCCAGGGAAAAAACGAAATCTGGCGATCCGGCTGGCTTCCGGCGATGGTGCAGAAGCCATCACGGCACTCGCCTCCCTCCTGACGCACGAACTCCTCCAGGCGCTGCCAGTCAAAGCGTCCAGTGACGAAAAAGAACCGGGCATCCGGCGTGAACGACCAGACCAGCGCATCCAGGTCAGTTTCCCAGTTGAAGCCGCTCTTGCGGATAAACGCGTCGTAATCCGGCTCCCGATTGGCGGGGTTGGTGTCGGGACGCAACAGCCCGCTTTGCCGCAAGGCAGCGACGCTGGCAAAGCCCATGGTGGCATTCTGGCTGGGCAGGTGGCTCACCAGGGAGGGCAAAGCGCCGCCCCGCTGATGGTTCAGCCAAAGCCAGGCGCCCAGGGTCGCCGCTCCAATCACAAAGATCACCGGGGCGAGGGTGAGGAACTGGCGTCGCAATTGCTGCTGAAGATTCACGCTATACCGATGATGCCACGAAGCCGCCGTAGCGCCGGAAAGCCGGTTCTCCTCCAACGGCATCCAGTGCAGCCCCATCGTGGTGGTCGCCGCGAATGGCCAGATACGGCGCCAACTGACGGTGCAGGTGCGCGAACTCTCCGAAGCTGAGGCTCTGCCTGCCGTCGCTCAGCGCTTCCTCGGGAACCGGGTGGACTTCCACCATCAGCCCGTCCGCTCCCACCGCAACGGCAGCACGCGACACCGGACTCACCAGGCTGCGCCGTCCCGTCGCGTGACTGGGATCCACGATCACCGGCAAGTGCGTGAGTTCCTTCAGCAGCGCCACCCCGGCCAGATCGCAGGTGTTCCGCGTGGAGGTGTCAAAGGTGCGGATACCGCGCTCGCACAGCACAATCCGGCTGTTGCCCTGTGCGGCGATGTACTCGGCCGCCAGCAGGAACTCCTGGATGGTGGCGCTCAGCCCACGCTTCAGCAGAATTGGCTTTCGCGTGGCCCCCGCTGCCTTCAACAGCGCGAAGTTCTGCATGTTGCGCGACCCAATCTGCAGCATGTCGGCGTAGCCCGCCACCACCGGCAGGTCCACTTCGCTCACCACTTCGGTCACCACGCCCATTCCGCTTTCGTCCGCCGCCTGCCGCATCAGGCGC
>JALOKO010000441.1 GCA_025456495.1 Bryobacterales bacterium
ACCATTGGGCGAATTTGTTGGCGGCGTGCTGCGTCATGCTGATGGCGGGGTAGCCGTTGAGGCCCATGCCAAAGCTCATTTCCACATACGGCGCGGTGGGACGGCTGGTGGCGGAGACCATCGCGTCGGGGTTCTGGGCTTCGTTCGCTTCCGTGGCAAACATGAAGAGGCGATAGGAATCCCAGGAAATCTCGAAGGCGCTCATCCAGAAGGGGTCAACCTTGACGCGATGGACTGGACCTTCAGTGGGCTGACGACCGGGTTCGCCATCGGGACTGCCCATGGCGAACTCACCGCCGGGGATGGGGACGAAGCGGAGGCTCACGTCAGTGGCGGGGATGGCGTCGTCGTACGGTTGCATGGTGGCGTGCTGGCTGCGCTCGCGAATGCGCATGCGGGCGGCCTTCACGAGGTCCAGGTCGTCCTTTAAGGTGGCCGCGGGCTTGGGCTGCTCGCTTGACGGGCTTCGCGGGCTGGCGGGGGGACGTACGCCGAACTCAAATCCAGTGGGCCAGATGGCGCCTTCAGCAATCCACTGGCGGACGAGTTCGCGCTTGGCATCGGGAAGGGGGCCAGTGGGTGGCATGGCCTTGGGGTTGCCCTTCGGCAGCATCAGGGACAGGTAGAGGGCGCTCTTTTGGGGGTCTCCCGGAACCACCACCGCGCCTAGGGATGCCTTGGCGTTGAGGGCCTCACGATTGTGTAGCCGGACGTTGCCCATGCCCGCGCGTGCGCTGTGACAGGCCATGCACGAACTGCGGAGGATAGGGGCGATGTCCTTTTCAAAATCCACCGCTGCCGTTGCGTGAGGCAAGCCGGAGACCAGAGCGAGCAAGACCAGGATTCCCAGACGAAGCATACCTTCATGATGGCAAATCGGCCGATGGGGTTGCCGCAAGATGAGGGATTCCGGCGCGATAGAATCAAGGGCCAGGAGGGCAGCACGGATGAACCCGAAGCGCAAGGGCACGGAGACGCGAAGGTGCTGGTTGATGGGGAACGCAATGCTGGGCGCGTTGGCATTGGGTTCGCAGGTGCAGACTGCCGCCGCAATGCCGGTGAGCGGGCGCTATCCACTGGTGCTGTTTTCCAAGCATCTGCATTGGGCCGACTACGCGCTGGCGGCGCGCATTGTAAAGGAAACCGGTTGCGAGGGAGTGGACCTCACTGTCCGCCGGGGTGGGCATGTGGAGCCGTCGCGGGTGAAGGAAGATCTACCGCGGGCGGTGGAGATTTTCGGCAAGGCGGGCGTGCCGGTGGTGATGATTACCACTGCGATTCAGAGCACCAAGACTGAGCATGCGCGTGAGGTTTTGGAGACGGCCAAGGGGCTGGGTATCCGGCACTATCGCTGGCAGGATTTCACATACACCTCGGACGCGCCCATCCCACCGCAACTGATGGCGCTGAAGCCGCTGGTGTCTGACCTGGCGAAGTGGAATGAACGCTTGGGCATGACGGCGATGTATCACATCCACTCAGGCTTCCATCGGGTGGGCACTGCCGTGTGGGATTTGTGGATGCTGTTGCGGGATGAAAATCCGGATCGGGTGTCATTCAACTTTGACATTGGGCATGCCACGGTGGAGGGGGGCTATGGGGGGTGGATCAATTCCCTGCGGCTGGTGCTGCCGCACACGCGGGGAACGGCGGCGAAGGATTTTTATTGGGAGAAGAATGCCAAGGGGGAGTGGCGTCCGCGATGGTGCCCCATTGGCGAGGGGATGGTGGACTGGCCGCGCTACTTCAACATGTTGAAGGATTCGCCAGTCGCGATGCCACTGCAATTGCATTTGGAATATCCGGAGATGGGGGCGGCGGGCACGGGCAGGAAGGAGTTGGACATACCCCAGGATCGGGTGATTGCGATGATCGCCAAGGACGTTGAGGCGCTGCGGCGGTATCGCGGAGCGGCGGGGTTGGGGGCTTGAGGCGGCAGCAGTTGGGGCGATGGTGAACGGCTGCGCGAGTGCGGCGCCGGGGCAGCCGCGGGAACCGCTACAATGGAAAAGAGTCGGGGCGTAGCGCAGTCTGGTAGCGCACCTGCTTTGGGAGCAGGGGGCCGCAGGTTCGAATCCTGCCGCCCCGACCAATTCCACCCTTCCGCATTTTCTTCCTCAGTGTCGATCGCAACGCCATCGGCCGTGGGTCAATTCCATCCATGACACCTGGTATGCAGCCAATGAGCGAATCACAGCGCAGCCGCACGGGAGAGGTGGGGCGCCAATGGTGGATTGCTTGCGCCGGCTGGATGGCGATGTTGTGGATGCTGTGGCCGACGCCCGCCTTCGGACAAGCGAACCCACAGGCGCTGGTGGAGCGAGCCATACATCTGCAGCAGCAGAACGCCTCGCGTGAACGGCAATTGGCGTATCGTGAGCGCGTCACCAATCACGAGCACGATAGCGCCTGGAATCCGCGCCGCAGCAAAAATAAGGTTCATGACGTGTTGTGGATTGAAGGTACACCCCAACGCATGTTGCTGGAAGAGGATGGCGTTGCGCAAAGCGCGCCGATGATCGCCGCCAGCCAGGATTTTCTGCGCAGGGTAGCGGAAGTGCGAAAGGCAGAGACAGAGCGCGAGCGGCGTGAACGCGTGGACACCGCGCTACGCAAGCAGCAGGAGTACCTGGACGCGGTTGCCGAGATTCCCAAGGCCTTCACGTTCACACTGGCCGGGGAAGAGGCGGTGGACGGCAGAGTGTGCGTGAAGTTGCAGGCCCGACCGCGTAAGGGATATCAGCCGCGCAGCCGCTACGGGAGGATCTTCGCGCACACGGCGGGAGTGATTTGGATCGACAAAGCATCCGGCCAGTGGCGGCGTGCCGAGGGCGAAGTGCAGGAGACGGTGAACCTGGGTTGGATCTTCCTGCAGATCCAGAAGGGCGCCAAAGCCTCTGTTGAGCAGCAGGAGTTCGCGGGGCAGGGTTGGCAAATGAGCAGCATGTGGTATCGCGCGGCGGCGAGGGTGGGGCTGTTTGTCCACTACCGACGGGAGTTCCAAGGCGAGTATTGGAACTATCAGCCGATGACTGAGACGCTGTTGGCGCGTGTGATGGGGGCGGGCTACCCCGGTGGAGAGCTGCGCCCGCGAGGAAGGCAGTCCCAGTAGGCAGGAAGCGCTATCCGGCCGCGCCCAGAAGACGGGCAAGGTTGGCGACAGAGAAGCAGACGGCGAAGGCGATGGCCAGGGGCAACAGTGCGCCAACGAGGGTCCAGCGAAGGCTGCCCGTTTCCTTCCACATCGTGAGGATGGTGGTGCCGCAAGGGTTGTGCAGCAGACTGAAGAGCATCAGGCTGACGGCGGTGAGCGTCGTCCATCCGTTCTGGTCAACCAGCAGGACACGGATGGCATCATAGCCGCCCGCCTCCATCATCATGCTGCTTCTGGCATAGATCATCATCAGTGTGGGAACAACGATTTCGTTGGCGGGGATGGCGATGACGTAGGCAAGGATGACTGCGCCATCCAGGCCAATGGCGCGTCCGACGGGGTCAAGCAAACGGGCGGCGACGGAGGCAAGCGATTCGTCGCCGACATGCACGTTGGCCAAGGTCCAGATGATGGCGCCTGCGGGTGCGGCGGTCCACATGGCGCGATACAGCACGAAGAGAGTGCGGTCCATCAGGCTGGTGTAGAGAATGCGCAGGATGCTGGGACGGCGGTAGGGCGGCAGCTCGAGAGTAAACGCTGAGGCAGCGCCCTTCAGCCAGGTGCGCGTGAGAACAGCCGAAACGATCAGAGTCACTGCCACCCCCAGCAACACCACCAACAGCAGGGTGACCGCAGCGACCACTGAGGCAACCAGGGGAGGGAACTGCGCGGCCACGAAGAGCGTGGCCAGCATGATGAGTGTGGGCCAGCGTCCGTTGCAAGG
>JALOKO010000038.1 GCA_025456495.1 Bryobacterales bacterium
GGGTTTCCTCGTGGACGGAGATTCCTTCCGTGAACCAACGCGGCACCTTATGGTCAGTGAGCTTCAGTACGTAGACGTGGCTGAGTTCGTGCCAGAGGGTGCTGGCCCAGTGGAAGTCGCCGGGGGCGCGCGCGGAGGGGCTATCCATGGCCACCGTGTCTCCGAAGGCCACGCCCAGGGCGCCCAGACCGGGCAGACCCATGGTGCGGACGGCAAAGTCTTCGTGATCTGGATAGAACTCCACCTGGATGGGCTCCTTCATCTCCAGACGGTACTTGCGGTTGAAGGTAGCGATGGCTTTGGCGAGTTCGCGCTCCGTGTAGATAACCAGCGGCTCCCACTCCTTGTTGTGGAGGCGGAGGATGCGATTGCCGCCCCGGATGAGCTTGAAGTTCTTATAGCTATCCAGCAGGCGCAGGGTATTGACGGTGGCGGCGTCGCGGAAATTGGCGTTGAAGGAGACTTCCAGTTGGCGGCGAGCTTCGTCATCGCGGCCCAGACGCATGAGGTTGATGCCCATTTCGCTGCGGGCGCGGTAATTGGTTCCATCCAGGACAACCGCCTTCTCATAGAGCCGGATGGCTTCGCGGTAGCGGCGATGGAGGACGAAGATGCGCGCGGGGATGGCGAAGAAATCGCTGTAGCGCGGGTTGATGGTGAGCGCCTGCGCTTCGTAGGGGGTGCTGGACTTATCCTCCAGCCAGTCCGCGGCGGCAAGGACGGCCAAGGCGTCCAAAGCCTCAGCAGGCTTTAGTTCCAGGGCGCGCTTGGCGTGGATGCGGGCCTCGGCGGGGCGGCTGCGTTCCAGGGCGAGACGCGCCAGCAGTTCGTGCCCTTCCAGCAACTTGGGATCGGCCTCAACGGCCTTGGCGGCAAGCTCCTCGGCCTTGCTGCTGAAGCCTTCGGCGGTGAGGATGGCCATGCCCAGCAGGGCGCCGGCGTGCTTTTCGTCAGCCTTCAGAGCTTCAGCGAAGAGCTTATGGGCCTCGCCTTTATTGAAGCGGTCAAGGAACAGGTGGCCGTAGCGGACACGGATGTCGTTGTTGGCGGGCGCGGCGCGCAGGGCCTGCTCAAAGAGGTTCTTGGCACCCTCATAATTGCCAGCCGCCCAGGCAGCTTCAGCGCGATACCAGGGGTTGGCGGATTGGGCCAATGTGGCGAAGCAGGATGCGGCCTTGGTAGCCTGGCCCGTCTTGCGTGCGCTGAGGCACTCACCGGGCGTGGCGGCCATGGCGGCAGCGCCGAAGAAAAACATCGCGATGGCGACCAGGGCATTCATGGCATTCCTGCTTTCTGTTGGCATTCCTTTCGATGCGTTACTTGTCGATGTCGGCCTGTGTGCGGGCCAGGGTGAGCAGCAATGCGTTCATGCGCTGGCGGTAGTCGGCCGGGGCGAGCGAATCCTTTTCGTACTTCAGCCGGTCAATCTGCTGTTCCAGGATCTCCTTGCGGCGCAACAGGTCGGCTTTGGCGGGGTCAGCCGCGGCGGTGGCGGTAGCGCCCAGGCGCAGGACGGGGAAGGCCGCGGCAAGCAGTCCCTGTCCGTTGTCTCGACCGGGGTCCCGGACGCCTGTGCCGGAGCCGATGTCGTTCAGCACGGCCTGCTCAGTGGCAATGCGCTTTTCCTGCTCAAAGTATTCGACGGTGCGGCGCTGGGCGTACTGGAAGGCTTCCAGCGCGGAGACGGTTTCGTTCTTGTCCGTGTCGGCGGAGGCATCAGAGAAAGCGTCGGCAAAGTAGCGGCCAAAGATGGTGGCGTTCTTCTGGGTGCCGGTGCGGGTAGCGGCCATCACAACGCGCTTGGGCTTCACCAGTGCAGCCAGTGAGCCTCCGCTACAACTGGTGGAGTTCACGATGAGTTGTCGCTGGGAGCGGATCTGGTCCAGGGCCACCGCAAGTTGGGTGGCCGTGATGTCGGGTCCCTTGAGGTTGAACTTGTAATCGGAACCATCGAAGCTGCCGTGGCCGATGAGGATGAGCGTGAAGGGGTCGTCGGCGGTGACCGTGCGAGCGGCTTCGGCGATGGCCGCGTCGAGTTCCTGGCGCGTGGCGCCGCCCTTGGCGCCGATGGTCTTGACGAGGGTATTGCCGGATGCCTTGGCCAGGCCGCGTTCAATCTGCTGCGCCCAGCCATCGAAGCGGACGCGGTAATCCTCTTCGCCGGGGACGCCCACCACGGTGATGACGACGGGGCGCGCCATCGCGCCGGCCGTTAGCAGCAGCAGGCAAAGCAGGAGGGGAAAATGGTTCATAGGGCACCCCAGCGTCGACGCAGAAGCCACTCGGCGGACTTCAACAACAACAGCAGCAGGAAGAACACGGGTAGCGGCCAGAGGTCGCGGGTTTCGCGAATGGTAAGGCCAGCTTCGGAATAGGTCATGTCGGCGGCGATGCGTGAGGCGTCTTCGGGTGTGTAGTAATTGCCGCCGGAACGCTGAGAGAGGGCCTGCAGCAAGGGACGGTTCTGCAGGCGACCGAAGGCTTCCGCGACGCCGTCCTCGCGACGGAAGGTGATGGCGTCACGGCCCACTTCCTCCTGCCCGCGCGTGGCGACAATCTCAGTAATGTAGGTGCCAGCGGCGGGGGCCGCCGCGCGCAGGCGATACTCGCCGGGCTGGCCGCTGACGGGTTCCAGGCGCTGTTCCAATACACCTCCGGCGGGCTGGGAGATGCGCGCCACCACGGTGGCGTCGTTGACGGGCTTCCATTGCTTGTCGCGGACGCGGGTGGTGAAGGTGAGTTCGCTGCGATCAAACAGGATCTGGTCAGAAAGTTCGGTGGACACCTGACGCGGCGAATCGGTGACCAGCCAGCGCAACAATTGCCGCCAGAAGATCTCGAGGGAATCGTCCTTGTTGTCCATCAGCATCTGCCATTTCCAACTGCCCCCGGTGGCGAAGACGGCGCTACGTCCGTAGCCAAAGCGCTGGGTAGCCAGCAACGGTGTACGGCGGTTGGCTTGGCCGGTTTCCAGGAGAACGGTGGCGCCGGGCCGGGGGTCGCCCACGCGTTGCGCATCAGCCAGTTCGGGAAGCGCAGCCCAGGCCTTGCGATTCTCAGCTGGGTCGTCCTTCAAGCGGGTGATGAGGTTCTCTTCGCCGCGTGCGGTAAGGATGGCCTTGGCCGGGTTGCGGCTGAAGGTATTGCTGCCAACGGGCAAGCTGACAGGCAGCAGAGATTCCAAGGGAGACACGGCATAGCCCCCATCGCTAAGCGCGCTGCGCCCGCCCAGCAACAGTAGACCCCCGCCCCGCTCATCGACAAAGCGCTTGATGAGATCCAGTTGGGACGGCGTGAACCAATTCGATTCCACCGCGCCCACCACCAAGCCGCTGAAGCCGAAGAGGTCCTCGGCACGCAGGGGAAAGCCGTCCTCCAGTTCCTTGCCGTCGCGGACGCCCTGGCGATAGATCTTGTTCTGGGTGGTGCGCAGCATGGTGACCAGTTCGAGGGTCTGCTCGTCTTCCATGGCGCGGCGGATGAACTTGAGTTCCCAACGCGGTTCGCCCTCGACATAGAGGATCCGGGGCTTATCCGGGTCGATATTGATGAGCTGGCGGCGCAGGTTGTTGGCGAGATTCTGCTCACCTTCCAAGGGTTCGATGCCCGCTTCCAGAATCCGGGCGCCTGCATCACCCACAGGGAAGGTGATCTCTTCGATGAGGGGACGGCCATCGTCTGGAAGCAGCACTTCGCGATTGGCCACCACCTTGCCGTCGAGCTTGAGCGTGAGCCGGGCGGGCTTGCCCGAGAAGCCGCCCTGACGAATGGTGAGTTGGGCCGAGAGTTTGGCGCTGGCGAAGGTGCGCGGAGCTACACGAAGGTCTTCCACCTCCACGTCGCGGTCCATGACCGTGCGGCCCAGGCCCAGGGTGTGGATGGGGACGCGCCGGGCGCGGACTTCGGCCAGCAATTCCGGGCGGATGGCTTGGCGGTTGTCGGCGCCATCGCTCACCAGCAGGACACCGCCCACGGGGAGGTTCGCGGTATCGCGGCCCAGTTGGGCAAGGCTTTCGCCAAGGTGAGACGAGGGGGCGCCGCCGGTAAGTTCAGCCAGGCCGTTGACGGGGGTGGCGCGGTTGCCCACCGAATACACCTTAACGGCAAAGCGGTCTCGCAACTCGGGCAGGATGGTCTGCTCCAGCATGCGCTTGGCAAGCGACAGACGCGTTTCGCCATTCTCGCTTTCCAGCATGCTGCCGGAATCATCCACCAGCACGGCAATGATGTTTTGTTGGGAACGCAGGGCCGAGATTTCCAGCCCCGGACGCCAAAGCAGAAACAGCACCAGCGCGGCGAAACAGGCCTGTAGCGCCCAAATCACCAAGCCTCTGGCGGTGAGACGCAACCTGAGCCGTTGGGCGAATGAAAAACTGCGCTGTTCGCGGGGGAGGGCGTCGGCGGCCTCGGGCCAGAAGAGGCGCCAAGCCAGCAGGGCGGCGACAGCCAGGGCAAGCAGCACCAACAACCACACGGGCCATCCGCTCAGGAACGCGAAGGTTCCCTTCTCAAAGACGGTGCGCGGATACTGGAAAAGCCACTCGAACATGAACCGTTACTCTTCCGCCCCAGCATATCCCGTTCCCAAGGGAGGGGACCCCGGAGCCTCACTGGAACCCCAGCCCGTTGAAGGGGCCGCGAGAGCAAGCTCTCGCAAAAGAACAATCCCCGGTGGCGCGGGCCCTGCCACATCAGGGCCGGTAGCGTCGCCGACAGCCTGCCGACGCCCTAATGCGTCATGGCGTAGATGATATAGTTCAGCGTCAGCCGGTAGGCTTGGGAGGTCCACTTCTCCGGGTATTCCGGTTCGTCAGCATGTTCCCAGGCATCGCCCAAATCAGAGTTGTGACATACGGCCACCATGATGCGGCCCTTATCGTCATAGACGGCGCGCCAGTGCGCATCGTAACCGTCATATTCCCATTCTCGACCGGTATACAGATATTGGATGCCAGGCAACTGGAAGCGCTGTGAGATTTCATAGACAGAACGGTTGATGGGGTCTTCGTCCGGGATGTCCACCACCGGACGGTCAGGAAACACTTTGCTGAGGCCGGCGGTGAAGACCTCCCATTCAAAGCTGCCGTGGAAATCGTCCACCATCAGGAAGCCGCCGCGGAGGAGGTACTCACGCAGCCGCGCGGCCTGTTCCGAGGACAAATCCCAGTGGCCTACTTCCACGGCATAGACCCAGGGGTAGTTGAAGATGCGGTCATCGTCCAGCGACACCACTTCTTCTTTTGATCGGGCGTGGATGCGACTGAGGCGCTTGAGGCCCACCACGAACTGCCGGTCTGCCTTGGGGTAATCCGTGGTCCAACTGCCGCGCCGTCCCCAGTAACCGCCGACGTTCAACTGCGGGTATTCCAGGCGGGCGAAGATGAACTCAGTCTTTTCGTCGGGATTTTCGGGGATGGGCGCGTCGTCTTCAGGACTCATGAAGCGACCGCGACGCTGGAAGCCATACGCCAGCACAGCCAGCAGCAGGAACAGTACGAAGACAGTGAGGAATCGTCGGGAATGGCGCATCTGCGGGAGCCGGGCCTTGTTACTGAGTACCATAGCACTTTTCGTTGGCGGCAGCGGCAGGGCAGATCAACCGGCATGGTGGAAGCAGGCTGGAAAGCCGCGGGCGAATCCCGCAAGCGACGCTGGATAAAAAGGCAGACGCGGCCCGCGGTGGATGGTTTCGCAAAACGGGTGCGGTTTGTCAGGCCTCGCCGCCAACACTGAGGCGGCTGATTAGGGCGCCGTGGGGCCGGGAAGGACGTTCACCAAGCTGTCGAGCTTTTCCAGTGTAGAGGGCTTGGCGGCGGCGCGGGCGGCCTGTTGTTCCCAACCGAGGGCGGCGGGCAGGACCAGCGGCCAGAGGAGGCCATCATCGTCCTGTAGCGGCGGCACCCGGCGGGCAAACACATCCAGGGCCTGAGGCTGCTGGCCCATCTGGGTGAGTGCCCATCCCAACAGCGCGTGGGTGACCAGGGCGCGGTTTTCAGGCGTGGTCGCGTCTGCAATCTGGAAGGCCGCCAGAGCATCCGGCGAGAGGCGCTGCTCGCGGAGCGCGGCCAGGTGCGTGGCCACCGCAATCACGGTGCTTTGCCACTGTGGGGGAACAAAGCGGGCGACGGTTTCCGCGCGCTGGGCGGGACTGATGCCGGGCCGGGCGACCTGGAACAGCGCAGCCACCACGCCATGCACCTGCAGCCCGTAGCGGGGGCCGGCGCCGGACTGGAAGTCGATGGTTTCCGGGCCTCGATAGGCGACATCCCAGATGTACAGTTGGGAGGCGGCCAGACCGGCGAAGGTGGGGCCGTAGACGCTGTCCTGGCGACGGATGGCTTCGGCGGCGGTGCGGGCCTGCTCGCGGCGGCCGCGGAGGTAATCCCACTGGGCACGACGGAACAGAGCGAGGGCCTCGCTGTTGGGACGGATGCTTTCCAGGTAGGTCTCCATGGTTTCGTCCGCCTGCTTCAACTCGGCGGCGAACAGCAAGGCCCAGGCGGCCTTGAAGCGCGAGAAACCATAGGCTTGGGGACTGCGGTCAGCGGCGGAGGCGTAATGCGCGGCGGCGTCAGCAAAGCGGCTGAAGAAGAAGGCGACATCGCCGGCGGTGTCGTCCGTATTGGCGTCGTTGGGGGCAGCGCGGCGATAGCCATCCAGCATACGGTTAGCCTCAGCCTGGTTGGAGGCGTAGGCAAAGGCGTAGGCGGCCTGATTCCAGTAGTTGGGGAAGGCCGGGTCAGCCTGCGTAAGGGTGGCAAAGTGAGTGGCGGCGTCCTGGTAGCGGCGTGCCTGCATCAGGGCCTGGGCAAGCTGGAAGCGGGCCTCGGCATCGGCGGGTACGGCCTCCACGATGGTTTCCAGTGCCTGCACGACGGCCGGCCGGTCAGCGCGGAGGCCGGCCAATTCCAATTGGGCAAGCCCACGCTCAAGGGAGCGTTCCGGGGGGAGAGCTTCCATCAGCCGATAGAGTTCCGTTTCGGCGGCGATGGGATCGCCGGAACGGGCCACGGAAGTGGCCAACCGCAAGGATGCTCCGGTGAATTGCGGGTCTGCCTGCAGAGCCTGCCGCAGCAGGTCAAGCGCTTCCTGGCGGGAGGGGGCTGCCAGGGCGAGGCCGAACGCGCGGAAGGCATCAGGGTTGGTGGTGGAAAACCGGCTGCCCGCTAGGCCAATGGATTCCAGGGTCTGCCGCAGTTGCGCCAGGTGCTGCTGGAGATTGGACGAATGGAGTTGGGACAGAACCTCAACTCGACGGGTGGAGGGAAACTCGCGATAGATGGTAAGGGTGGTTTCAGCGTCGGTGGCGCTCAGTACCGGCCGGAGGACCTCAGTAGCGGCGCGGGCGGCGGCTTCATTGGCGTCGCGCACGACGGCCACGGAGGCAACCGCGGCCCCGCGCACCTGTTCGGCAAGGGCGGCGGCGGTGGCTGGGGCCAGCCAGCGATGCGACGATTGAGAGCCCTGATATTCCACCGGCAGAATGGCCACCACCCGCCGCGCGGCGACGCCCCCACCCGATGGAGAATAGCCGCCACAGCCAGCGAAGGTTAACGCCAACGCCGCCAGCAGCAGGATGGCAGAAAGCACGCGCGATGGCGGCACGGGCAGTAAGCTGGACGCAGATGGCGCGTTCCCGCAGCGGGGTCCAGCCGGGTGGAAGCAGCGGTAGTTAGAGAACACGGAACTCCGTCGCCAGCAGGGTTTGGAATTCTTCTATTTCCTGCATCGCCGCAAAGTCAGTGTCGTCGCGGAACTTGCGACGGTCCTTGAAGCCATCTTCCAAGGCCTTGCGCATATAGAGTAAAGACCGTTCGACGTCGCCGTTGCGGGCGTAGACCTTGGCAAGGTAGAAGTGGAAGCTGGCGCGGTCCTCCACGTTTCGTTGCTGCAGAATGGTGCCCTGGGAACCGCGATGTTCGAAGATCATCGGGTCAATCTCCACAGCGCGGGCGTAGTGCGTGGACGCCTCTTCGTATCGTTTCTGGGCGAAGTAAGCGGTGCCCAGATTACTGTGCACGGAAGCCGAGTTTGGAGTCAGGTCAAGCGACTTGCGGTATTCATTGACGGCGCGTCCGTACTGCTTCTGGGTGTAGTGTACAGTGCCGAGGTTATTGCGCGCTTCGGAATAGCGGGCGTCGGTCCTGAGGGATTCGCGGTAACAGCGCGCGGCGGCATCCATATCCAGCATCTGGTGATAGGCAATGCCCACCTTGTTCCACAGCACAGCCTGACGGCGGGTGAGCTGGCTATCCAGATGCTGGTACAGGGCCAGCGCGTCCTGGTGACGACCATGCGAGGCAAGGAAGGCGGCCTGCTGCTGCGGGGTGAGGTTCTCGGGCATGGGAACGCCGTCCACCTCTCGTGGCGAATCCGGGGGATCCACCGAGGCGCCCGTGGGCGCGGCGGGCGATGCACTCATCAGGCCCAGCGCCATCAGCAGACGCGTGAAGAGATTGCCGCTGCCGCCGGGCAAAGCATTGCTCTTGGTGGTGTGCTCAGTGGATCGCTTTTGTAGCTCTCTGGCGGTGGATTCGGCGCTGCGCGCTTCGGCGTCGCGGTTCAGTTGGCGGAGGCTGGCGGCGGAGAGCCGCAGAAACTCAGCGCGTTGGGCGGTGATCTCAGCCAGGCCTTCCTGATAGGAATCTACGGCGGAACGATACACCTTGCGAGCCATGAAGATATCGCCGCGCTGGTCCGGCCGCAGGTCCGTGCGGATCTGTTGAGGCGCCTGGCGTTCGCGCAGGCCTTCCGTGACGGCAGGGGGAACGCGGTCGTTCGCCACTAGGGCGGCGCCGGGAACCTGGGCGACCAGAGAGGGCAGCGGAGAGCCGGGGAGCAGGGCCAGGCTGAGCGCAACGACGCAGGTGGTTGCGCGGGACCGGGGAAATGCGGTGGACGCAGAACGCGGGTGGATGGAACGGTCGCGGGGAGAGGCGACGGAAAACAACGGCATAGCACGCCTCCTGTTACCCTCATTTAAGCACAGAACCGCTATTTGATGACGCCCAGGATGCGACGGAAAAAGCCCTTCCTGGGGGCGGGGGCGCTGCTCTGGGCAGAGGCGCTGCTCTGGGCAGAGGCGCTGCTCTGGGCAGAGGCGCTGCTCTGGGCAGAGGCACTGTCCTGGGCAGAGGCGCTGTTCTGGGCAGAGGCGCTGTTCGCGGACGAATCTCCTGGTCGGTTGGCGTCAGCGTCGGAAACGCCGGGTTGGCGGCGCGCGGCCAACTGCACTGCGCTGCCCTGGCCCGAGGGCTGGGGCTCCACACTGGTGACGACATCCCAACCAGAGACGCGGCTGCCCGCAGGTGCGCCGCGATAGCCGGGGGGATAGGCAGCGGCCGGTTCCGTGCCCGCGATGAAGACCTCGCTTTCCAGCTTGTGGCAGGCGGGCAGACCCGCCTTCAGGCGTTCCTCTGAGGGGACATAGGCCGGGCTGGCCATCTTGAAAGCCTCCGGGCATACGTCAGCGCGGACGATGCCGTCCGGTTCAGGGAAGTCGCTGACGCGGCTGTAGTCCGGCAGGGTATGGGCGCGCTTCATGAATGCGGTCCAGACCGGCAAGGCGCTCTTGCCGCCTTCAATCTTCAGGTCAGTGTTGTCGTCCAGGCCCACCCACACGATGCAGATGAGCTTTGAGGTGAACCCGGCGAACCAGCCATCGTGGGAGCTACCTGTTTTGCCGGCCGCCGGCAGGACAAAGCCACGACCGCGAACGCCGGCGCCGGTGCCGCGGGTGAGGACATCGCGCATGACATCCACCGTCATGTAAGCCACACGGGGGTCCATGGCGTATTCGCGCTTGGGTTGTTCAGCGAACAGCACCTTGCCATTCTGGTCACGCAGCAGGCTGACGGAGTGGGCCTGGAGACGCTGCCCATAGTTCGGAAACACAGTGTAGGCCTGGGCCATTTCAACGGGGCTCACTTCATAGCTGCCCAGGGCGAGGGCGGGGGTGGCCAGCATGGGCGAATCAATGCCAGAGGCGCGGGCGATGCGGACGATGTTGCGCAAGCCAGCCCGTTCGGCGGTCTTGACGGCAGGGATGTTCAGTGACTTCCGCATAGCCTCCCGGAGGGTGACTGCGCCGCTGAACTTCAATCCGAAGTTATTGGGACTGTACTCCTGATCTTCGGCGAAGGTGAAGGTAGTGGGTTCGTCGTCCACGACCGTGATGGGGGTGATGACGTCCGCGTTGGAATCGAGGGCGGAGGCCCAGGCGGCGGAATACACAAACGGCTTGAAGATTGAGCCCGGCTGGCGCTTGGACAGGGCACGGTTAAGCTGGGTTTCCCCATAATTGCGGCCGCCCACCATGGCGCGGATGGCCCCCGTTTCGGGGTCCAGCGCCACCAGAGCCACTTGCGCGCGAGGGACGCTGGCCCCTCTCCAGCGGCGCTGTTTGGACAACTGTTCGTCCACCAGGGTCATGGTCTCGTTCACCGCCTGGACGGCAAATCGCTGCAAGCGGGGGTCCAGGGTGGTATAGACCCGGTAGGTGTCTTTCTGGAAGTCGTAGTCGCCGAAGCGCTGGGTGAGGGTGCGATTGACGTAATCCACGAAATAAGGGGCATCGGAGGATTCAATCGGTTCCTCAGTGAGTTTCAGCGGGTGGGTGATGGCCTCGCGATAGTGTTTTTCGGTGATGACGCCGTTGTCGCGCATCAGTTGCAGAACGACGTTTCGCTTCTTTTTGACGCGGTCCGGGCTGCGGTACGGATTGTAAAAGCTGGGTGCGTTCAGGATGGCGGCGATGGTGGCGCACTCGGTGGCGTTGAGTTCCTGCACGCTCTTGCCCAGGTAGGCCTGCGCCGCCTCGCCCAAGCCATGGATATTGAAGCTGCCGCGGCGGCCCATGTAGATGTGGTTGGTGTAATAGGTGAAGATCTCTTCCTTGGTGAGCTTGCTTTCCAGGTGCAAGGTGACCAGGACTTCCACAGCCTTGCGCTTCCAGTTCTTGTCGTACTCGCCAATCAGGCCACGGGCCAACTGCATGGTGAGGGTGGATGCGCCTTGGGCGAGGCGTCCCTCGCGTACGTCCACGATGGCGCTCTTGACGATGCGGAGGGGGTCGAGGCCGGCGTGATCAAAGAAGCGCTTGTCCTCCGCCGAAATGACGGTGTCGCGCAGAAGTTTGGGGATTTCCTGGAAGGTGAGCAGGCGCCGCTTTTCGCGATTGACGTCGGAAAGGTGAGTGATGAGTTCGGGTTCCAGCAGATACAGATTGCGCTGGGTGTTGTCGCGCAGGGAAATGATCTCGCTGACGCGACCATCCTGGAAACGGAGGACGCCCCCTTCCATGTCGAAATAGGATTCAGGCCCGGGGTAAACCTCAACAGCATTGGCGGTAGCGCGGTACCAGCCAAGGGGGTTGTTGCGGCGCTGGTCGTAGCCGCTGGATTTGAGGTGAGCAACAACCGCCTCAGGAGTGTAGGCGTCGCCCAGAGAGACCTTCAGGGGAGTGGCGAAAATCTTGGACGTGGTTTGGTAGGGGCCTTGCGCGAGCTTCTGGTCAATCAGCCGCGCGAAGTCGCGGTAGTAGCTGTAGGCAACGCCCGCCCCCACCAGCAAGGCCACCGTGGAGAGTCCGACG
Source organism: Bryobacterales bacterium (assembly GCA_025456495.1). Taxonomy (GTDB): domain Bacteria; phylum Acidobacteriota; class Terriglobia; order Bryobacterales; family Bryobacteraceae; genus JACTMJ01. The sequence goes on from JALOKO010000038.1 coordinate 11,594, forward strand.
AAGACCTTGAAGACGGGGTGGCGCAGGGTAGCGCCAAGGAATCGCAACAGCCGGGATCCGGATTTCTTGGTCTTTGGCAAATCAGCAGCGCCCCTGCGTCATTTTCTCATGGATTGAGACGCGGACAGAGGCGCGGAGTTTCGAACAAGCGCGTGGATTCCAGTACCAGGAAGCGTTTCGGGGCGTTAGTTTTGGCGGCGATCCGCGGCAATGAGGTGCTCCCAAAGCCCTTTGTTGGCGCGCCAGGAACTGGGTTCGCGGCCTTGAAAGCGGGTGCCGGGGACACTCAGCGTGCCGTGGCCGAAAGGGCAAATGTATTCGAACTGGGGCCGGCCCTCCTGGAGCATTTTGCTGTAGGAGCCACGCAGGACGGGCATGCGGAGACGACGTCCACAGGAGCGGCAGCGCATCGTCTGGTCCCAGACGGCCAGGTACAGCAGTCCGCAGGCAAGCAGGAAAAGGGCAAGGATGATCACCGTCCAACGCAGGTCGTGACCAAAAGGCCGGAAATGGTGGTACAGGAAGGCAGCCGGGGGAGGAAGTAGCGCAACCAGAGCCAGCCAAAGCCCGCGAATCAGCAGGTAAATGACTCCCAGCTTCAACAGAAAGATTCCCCAGTAACGCATGGTGTCCTATCGACGGAAGTGAACCGTGTGGTTACCTGCAAAGACACCGCTGGAGGCGCGCGGGTTGCAGGAATCGCGAAAAAGCAGAAGCGGGCTTCAGCGCAGCAGGTTCCGCGCGATGAATAGCAGGTTGGCGGGCCGCTCAGCCATACGTCGCATGAGGTAGGGATACCAGGCCTGACCATAGGGGATGTAAATCCGAACTGCGTAGCCCTGCTGGGCAAGGCGTTGCTGGAGATGGCGCCCGATGCCGTAGAGCATCTGGAACTCGAATTGGGTTGGGGGAATGTTGTGGGCGGAGACCACCTGCAGCGCGGATTGGATCATGGCCTCGTCGTGGCTGGCGATGGCCGCCTGGACGCCTTCGCGCAGCAGCACGGAGGCCAGCCGCTGGAAGTTCGCGTCAACATCCGGCTTCTGCACGATGGCGACACCGGGGCCCTCCTTGTAGGCTCCTTTACAAAGCCGGACGGGGATCTCGGCCCGGTTCAGACGATGGATGTCTGCCTCGGAACGGTGGAGATAGGCTTGGATGACCGCGCGAACAAGGCCGCCCGCACGGTGGGCCTCCTCCACCAGGTCGAGGGTGCGCTCGACATAGGGGGAGGCTTCCATGTCCACCTCCACGCGGATCCCGGCAGGGGTAGCCTGCCGCACAATACGCATGAGGTTCTGGCGACAGAGCTCGGTGGAGAGGTCGAGGCCCAACTGGGTGAGCTTCAGCGACACTGAGGCGGGCAGCCGCGAATGCGCAATCGCGCCAACGCTTTCCAGGTAAGCGTCGGTGGCGGCGGCGGCCTCTTCGTTGTTGGAGACACTTTCGCCGAGGTTGTCCAGAGAGCTCAGCATACGTTGCGTTTGGAGGGTCTGGACGGCGTCGACGGCTTCCTGCAGGGTATTGCCGGCGACGAAGCGGCGGGTGACAATGCGTCCGGCCCGGGAACGCTCCATCGCCCGGCGTAACAGCCGGTTTTCCGAAGCCATCAAGATCGCGGAGCGCAGCATCCAGGTCCTGACGGGCGGACTCCCGCGGCCGCTCAGTGGGCCTGGCCCGCAGCTTGGCGTGCGATTGGCATCGCGCAATCCATTGGCTTCGGCGCGGAGGGAGGGGTGCGGTATCGCCTGACAGTTACTACGATGGCATGCGGCCCAGGGCTTCGTCTAGTGTGTGGGGATTCGAGCAGTATGCAGCGAATCGTGTAGTGGAGAGACAGGGGGAAACTCCGGCTGGCCAAGCCGGGAGACTGCGCATGGCGAAGGATTGCCTGGAAGAAGAGTGGGGCGGGTTTACGCCCGCCCCACGGTCATCACTCGTCGCAAGTCTACAAATGTCCTACGTCTACGAGTCGTCCTCGTCTTCTTCAGCCTCGTCGTCCAGATGGGATGCCTCCTGCGGCAACAATGCGTTCTCTTCCCAGGCGTGCAAGAGCCAGGATGGCAACTTGTCGTGGCGGGTGGAAACGATTCGAGCCGAGGGGTAGGCCATATAGGGCTCCAGCGCCGTGCGGACGTAGAGCTTGTTCTCCAGCACCTGGATGGGGGCGATCAGGTCAGGGGTGGCCGTGATGTCATCGCGGCTTTCCAGATAGATGGGAACGAAGAAGCTGGGGATACCGCAGTGCAGCTGTTTGACGGCGAGGTCGCGGAACAGCGCCCAGTGAATCGCCCCCGTGAGGGCGCAGACGGCAGCGATGGGTGACACGTCACGCAGCATGCCAAGACGGTCGG
>JALOKO010000442.1 GCA_025456495.1 Bryobacterales bacterium
CACCGCACGTGTTCTGAAAGGTCCCGGACATGATGCCCTGTTGAGAGGACATTGCCGCAACAGGCCAACAAAGGCAAAGGCTAAGCGTTTAAGGTTTGAGGCGAAGTCTTGGATTCCAGCTGCGGTTGCGAAAAGTGTCCAAGGTTGGACAAAAAATCAACCCATTGAAAAACATGTGCTTTTCTGGGGTCATTAACCGTATGGTAAGGTTTGTCCAAGCGCCCTAATGGCGGTTATCCGGCAGGAGAAATGCGGTCACGCCGAGGAGCGGCAGAAGCGCGCAAAGCTGGTAGACCGCGACGATCCCCCAATGGTCGGCCAGCACGCCCAAGATCGTATTGAATGCGGAACTAACGCAATTCACGGTGGCATAGCCGCCACCCCAGCTCTTGCCCAGCAGCAGCAGGTCAAGCCACTGGCCAAAGTTGGCATCCCGCACCCAAGCCCCGTCGGCGTTGCCCGCCGCCCACGCGACAAACACGGTCGTGTGCAACGCCAGCACCCCGCCCGCTACTGCGAGTTGTGCGCGCCAGGTCTTGCGCAGCACCAGGAAGGCCACCGTGTAGGTGAAGGCAATCTGCGCCAACACATTGATCAGGTCAAGGACGGGCCGCTGCGCCTGGACGCTGCGCGCCACCAATCCCAAGCAGACCAGCAACCCCGCACGCCGCAGCACATGCCACAGGCTCTGGCCCCAGGTTTCCCCGCGCTGCCAGCGGTGCGCGAACGACCACGGCATTACCAGGCCAACAATAAACATGAAGAACGGCTGGATGAGATCCCAGAAGCGCACCCCCACCCAGGCTTCGTGTTCCAGTTGCCGCAGGATTGGCGCCAGCCAGCCCGTGTCAGGAAAAGCGTTCAAGCCGAAGGGGCCCGCGAACATGCAGAACATGGTGAAGCCGCGAAAGGCATCCACAGAGAGCAGCCGCTCAGCAGCGGGAACAAGATGAGGCTTTTGATGCTGGGTGGAGGACATCGCAGAACCCGAAAATCAATCATCAGGGCAGACCTCAGCGTACACCGGGAGAGGATCGCCACGCATCGCCGCGCGCCATCCGGGGGAATGTGGCAACCCTCCACCCGGCTGGGATGCGCGTTCACCAAAGGGCGGCAAGCGTCCGTGGCAACCGGCGCTTCCCGAAGGCGCTACTGAGCCGGGGTGGCGGCATCTCGCGCTTCTCCCAATAGCGGGTTCCGGTGCACGAGGGCCACCCTTCTGGTGTGCCGCGCGCCGCTGTCGCATGATGGAAGGAGTTGACCTTGGGGCACGATCTCCAATGAGGCGGATAAGCGCCCGGGACGCCGCGGCCCCGTCGCCGCCCCGATGGAAATCCCCGGCAAAGGGCAAATGGACATGCAGGCAGCGGTGAAGCGATGGAGTCTGTGGGCGGGTTTAGCCGTGGCGGGCGCGGCTGCGCTGATCTGGCTGGCGCTCAGCGTCTACCCCAGCGGCGCCTCCCGTCTGGATGACCTGGAACTACGCGCCGACGGATATTCGACACTGGAGCTTACCCTGCTTCCGCTACCTGAAGATGTACGCGACGGCTATACGTTGGACGCTGCTCCCGGCGTGGCCCGTCTTCTGCACATACGTCGCCAAGGGCAGCGGCAGGTAGCGGTGATCCAGAGCGGCGTCCTTCCTGGACCGGCGCGCCTGTTGCTCGCGGAACCCCGCCGAAAGCTCCCCACCGCGCATCAACCGCCCACCACGCATCAACCGCCCACCACGCAACAGGCCGCCACAACCCAGCAGGCATCCGGCCCCCGGCAGGCATCCGTCGCCAGCCGGGTCATCGCCTCCCTGCAGGTGCATCCAGACTGGCGAGACCAGGATCAGGACGGCTTCCCGGACAACCTGCAACTGGACCAGGCAGCAGACCGCAGGGCTTTTCTGAATTGGTTCCGTTACCTGGCCGAGGACCAGTATTATCGTGGCGACGCCTTGGACCCGGAAATCGGTGACTGCGCCGCCCTCCTGCGCTATGCCTACCGGGAGGCCCTGCGCACGCACGATGGAGACTGGGCCAATCGCATCGGCCTACGCGCGGTGCGTCCCATGCCCGGCGTGCGCAAGTACAACTATCCCTTCACGCCCTTGCGGGCGGACCTGTTCCGATTGCAGCCTGGCCCCTTCCACCCGGAAGACCTGCAAGTCGGCGTATTCGGACAATTCGCTGACGCCGAGAACCTGCTGCTTTACAATGCCATCCGGATTGGGAAAGATATAGAACGTGCTCAGCCGGGAGACCTGCTCTTCTACCGGCAGCAGGGCCAGGAGATGCCCTTCCATACGATGATCTATCTGGGCGCCAGCATGGTGGAGCAGGACGACCCAAACACTTACGTGGTGTACCACACGGGTCCGGACGGGGCATGGCCCGGCGAGATCAGGCGGCGCACCCTGGACGAGATGCGGCGTCATCCGGAGCCGCGCTGGCACCCTGTGACGGCGAATCCGGCCTTCTTGGGGGTCTACCGATGGAAGATCGTGGTTGGGGGAAACGGCGCTTAGCCGGTTTGCGCCGGATGCGCGCGGCCATTTGCCTGCTGGTTGGCCTGCTGGTGTTGCCGCTGGCTTCACAGGACGATTCCTCGCCCTATTTCGGCATCGACAGCAACCAGACCTATGCCGAGGGCGAACAGCCCTCCATCGGCGTTTGGGCCATCGGAGTGAACGAACTGGCCTTCCGCGTCTATCGCGTGGAGGATCCGATTGCGTTCTTTGGCAGCCTGGATGAGCCGCATCGCTTCGGCGGACGCGCCCCGCGAAGCCCCGCTCCGCGCACCGCGCTGGAGAGCTTCCATCGCTGGAAGGCCCGCACCCGCTCTGCCATCAGGAACTTCTTTCGCGCTCAGTATACGCCCAGTGACCGCAGTGCGATTCGCAGTTGGATGCAGGGTGAACCGCAGCAATCGGGCAGCCCGAAGTCCACGCAGTTCGCGCAATTGCCGGTCCTGAATGATCGCCAACTGGTGGCCAGTTGGAGCCAGGCCGTGGTGGCGGAAAACCGTTGGGACACCGCCACCGTTCCCATCCCCGTGAAGGACAAGGGAGTGTATCTGGTGGAGGCAACCGCTGGCGAACTGGCCGCCTACACCATGGTGATGGTCACCGATATCGCCCTCAGCGCCAAGGTGTCTGATGGGCAACTGCTGGGCCTGGTGGTGAATCGCAAAACCGGCGCGCCGGTACCCGACGCCGGAATCCACATGATTCTGGCCAGCCAGACACTGGCCAGTTGGAAAACCAACAGCGAGGGGAGCGTGGACGCCAGCCTCTCCAGCCTGCAGGGCGCCGGCGGCGAAGTGCTGCTGGTGGCGGTGAACGGTAAGGATGTCGCGGCCACCACGCTGGCGGAGTGGGCGCTGCAATCGATGAGCCGCCAGCAGTTCAAGGGCTACATCTATACGGATCGTCCCGTCTACCGCCCCGGCGATACCGTGCGCTTTAAGGCCATCCTTCGCCAGCAAAGCCCCGATGGCTACAGCGTCCCCGCGCAGCGCACCATCAAGGTGAGTGTTCAGGACGCCAAGGGCCAGGCTGTGTATGAACAGGATCGCGTGCTGTCAGCCGCAGGCGCGCTGCATGGCGAGTTCACCCTGGGCGGCGACGCCCCGCTTGGGTATTTCCGCGTGGACGTCGACCTGGGAGAATACCCGCTTTCCGGCGGCTTCTATGTGGAGGAGTACCGCAAGCCAGAGTACGAGGTGAAGGTGCGGCCGCGCGCGGCGTTTGTGCTGCAGGGCCGCCAAGCTGCGGTTGAGGTGGATGCGCGCTATTACTTTGGGGAACCGGTCGCCAACGCCAGCCTGGAATGGGTGATGTATTCCTCGCGGTATTACCACTGGTTCGACGAAGAAC
>JALOKO010000039.1 GCA_025456495.1 Bryobacterales bacterium
CGAGGATAAGTTTGTTAAGTTCCCGGACAAAGATCGGCACCAGATCTTTCTGGAGCCAGAGGGCTTGGACACACATGAAGTGTACGTGAACGGGTTGTCGACCAGCATGCCGGTGGATGTTCAGGAACGGATGGTCTCGTCAGTTCCGGGCTTGGAGTGCGCTGAGTTGATCCGTCCGGGTTATGCGATTGAGTACGACTGCGTGGACGCGAGAGAGATCAGCCACTCCCTAGAGACCAAGAAGGTAGCGGGTTTGTATTTGGCGGGGCAAATCAATGGCACTTCCGGTTATGAAGAGGCTGCCGCCCAAGGCCTTATGGCCGGCATCAATGCCGCGTTGGGGGTGAGTGGTGCGGATCCTCTGGTGCTGGGTCGGCAAGAGGCCTACATCGGCATCTTGATTGATGACTTGGTGACCAAAGGTACCGATGAACCGTATCGCATGTTCACTTCTCGGGCAGAGTATCGCTTGCATCTTCGAATCGACAACGCAGATGAACGTCTAACTCCGTATGGGGTGAGGGTCGGGTTGGCCTGCGGAGGGCGGAACGAGTTGTTTTTGAGGCGAAGTGAGGTGCGCGGGCGCCTGCGTGACCTTGTAGGCACGGTTCGTTTGCGGGACGTGGCGGATCGTCCTGTGATCGACGCGGCCGGTGACCGCAATCCCCTACTCTCGGATTGGGTACGTCGCCCAGAGGTGTCGTTGCGGGATGTTCGCGCAGGCTTGGAGCAATTGGTGGGCTCGCCGTTAGATGCATCTGTGATCTCCACAATAGAGACGGAGTTGAAGTACGCAGGGTATTTGGTTCAACAAGCGAGGCAGGTGGATCGGCTGTCGAGCATGGAAGACAGGCGCATCCCACGGGATTTCGGGTATCTGGGCCTCCCGGGTTTGTCGCGTGAGATTCAAGAGAAGTTGGATCGGGTGCGTCCATCGACATTGGGCCAGGCATCACGGATTCCCGGAGTTACGCCTGCAGCCCTGGCTCTGTTGGAATTGCGATTGGGGTTCGGTACTGAGGTGGCGTCATGAAGAGGTTTGGCATTCTGGCGTCCGATACGGACTTTGCGTTGGCGTTGCGGCAGTTTTTGGATTCGCACGGGCTGCCGATTTCCGACGATGCCATTGCGCGATGCACTGCTCATTTCGTTGTCTTATGTCGTTGGAATCGTGTGATGAATCTGGTCGGCGACCTTACTCTGGATTCTGCGGTGAGGCGCCATTATGGGGAGTCTGTGTTTCTTGCTGCGCAGTTGCCGGTGGGCACGCGATCCATATTGGATTTTGGATCCGGTGCTGGGTTTCCAGGTGCGATTGTTGCTGCTTGTCGGCCTGACGTAGAAGTTCATCTTGCGGAATCGCGTGAGAAGCGCGCTGCCTTCTTGAGTGAGGCAACACGCGGATGGACAAACTGCCGGGTTCATAGCATGGTGGCTGAGAAGGCTCCGTTTCTTGTCGATGTGATCACCTCGCGGGCAGTCGCCTGGGACGCCGTTGCGGGGTTGGCGTCTCGGGCCGGTTCAGGGGTGCAGATGTTGGTTGGATCGGGTGATGTCCAGTCAATCGCGTCCGGTTTGGAGCGCCAGGGTTTTTTCGGTAGCTGTCGTTCGGTGCCTTGGCGCCAAGAGTCGAGTGTGTTGTCATTTTCACGAGTGCGTTGATTTGTTCAAAACATATCCGTAGCTTTCGGTTCCACGTGGAACGGACCCCTCCTGGACTAGAGGTATGCTAGGATGGCGGAGGAAAACGTCGAAACTTCTATGGGCCGAATCATTGCAGTGGCTAACCAAAAAGGTGGCGTCGGCAAAACCACCACCGCTACCTTGTCCCATCCGAAAAGGGCCTTGTTGGAGCTAATATCGAACTTGTAGACGTGGAGAACCGTGAACGCCAACTTGCCGTAGCCCTAGCCCCCGCTCGACAGGAATTCGATTTCGTAATTCTGGACTGTCCACCCGCGCTGGATCTGCTAACCCTCAACGCCTTGCTTGCGGCAGACACGGTGCTCATCCCTATCCAATGCGAGTTCTTCGCGTTGGAAGGCATTTCAGAACTCATCGATACCGTAGCCCGCATCCGCGAAAACTACCAGCACCCGCTGCGGATCGAAGGCGTACTACTCACCATGTTCGACGAACGAACCAATCTCGCCAGACAAATCGCTGCGGACCTCCGAGAGTTCTTCGCCGGCGATATCTTCGAGACCGTCATTCCCAGAAACGTGCGTCTCGCGGAGGCACCCAGCTTCGGCAAACCCATCATTGCCTACGATGTGCGCTCCCGAGGAGCCGAATGCTACATCCAGCTTGCCCGAGAGATCCTCACCGATGACAGACCAGCAGCCTAAGAAACGCGCCTTGGGCAAGGGACTCGGCGCCCTTCTCACCACCAGGCCCAATACGCTCTCCAGCACCTTGCCACAAGAGCCTTCCAAAGCAAGCTCAATTCCGATTGGATCCATCGAACCGAATCCCCTGCAACCGCGCACGGTTTTTCATCAGGCAGCCCTAGATGAGCTTGCCCAGTCCATTCGCGCCAACGGAATCATCCAGCCACTCATCGTTCGCTCAGTCAACGGAAGCACCCAACTTGTTGCCGGTGAACGCAGGCTACGCGCAGCAGGCCTCGCTGGACTCACCCACGTGCCTGTCGTGTTCAGCGACATCGATGATGCGCGTTTACTTGAGGTGACGCTCATCGAGAACATCCAACGGGAGGATCTCAACCCGCTGGAAGTCGCGGAAGCCTATCAGCGCCTCATCGACGAACTTGGCCTCACCCACGAGCAAATTGCTGAGCGAACAGGCAAGGATCGCTCTACCATAACAAACCACCTCCGCCTGTTGCGCCTACCGCCCACCATCCAGCAGTTGGTTGCTGATCGTCGATTGTCCATGGGACACGCTCGCGCCCTCGTTGCTATCCCCGATGCGGAACAACAAATCGCACTCGCGAATAAGGTAGCGGCAGAGTCCTTGTCTGTCCGCGAAATGGAGAGACTTGCGCGCCAGCATTCATCCGGGCCTAAGCAGGAACCATCCGCCGCCAGGGAACCTCAACTGGATCCGAACTGGAAGGCAGCCATCGCTGACCTGCAACGCGTGCTGGGGACAAAGGTCACGATTCAATTGGGTAGCCGTGGCTCGGGCAAGTTGGAGATCGCGTTCTTCAGTCATCAGGAATTGGAACGGATCTACGAGATCCTAGTGACACAGCGTGGGGAATAAGGGATGGGATGGTGGCGGCGACTGGACTCGAACCAGTGACCTACGGATTATGAGACCGTCGCTCTAACCAGCTGAGCTACGCCGCCACAAGCGGAAACTCTCAGTATAACCTAATCCGCCAAAATGCATCACCACTTCCCGCGCCGCTGTGCCAAGATAAGAGTGGTGCGCCCTGAGTGCTCCTTACCGTCTGAGACATGGATACGCCTGGTTTCGCCGTCCGAGCATCTGGCCTCTCGAAGTCTTACCCAGTCTTCTCATCACCCGCCCAGCGTCTACGCCAGCTATTCCTACCACAGCGACACCGCGGTGAAACCACCTTCTGGGCCTTGCGCGATGTCAGCTTTCACATCTCAAAGGGCGAAACCTTTTGCATCATCGGCCAAAATGGTTCCGGCAAAAGCACACTCCTCCAGCTCATCGCTGGCATCCTCCCCCCAACTGAGGGAAATCTTGCAGTGAACGGGAAACTGGCGGCCCTCCTCGAGTTGGGCGCCGGCTTCAACCCGGAGTTCTCCGGCAGGGAAAACGTAGTCCTGAACGGAAGCCTCCTGGGCCTCTCTCACGATGACATCCGGCAGCGCATGCCATCCATTGAGCGATTCGCCGAAATTGGTGAGTTTATTGATCAGCCGGTCAAAACCTATTCCAGCGGTATGCTCGTTCGCCTCGCTTTCTCTGTTGCGGTACATGTGGATCCGGAACTCCTGATTGTCGATGAAGCTCTTGCCGTGGGCGATGTCTACTTCCGCCATCGTTGCATGCGTAAGGTTCACGAGCTAAAGCGCTCCGGCGCCACCATCATCTACGTTACGCACTCAGCCTCGGATGTCCGCGCCATCGGTGACCGCTGTCTTTGGCTGGATGCTGGCCAAGTAAGGGAGTGCGGCGATCCGGAGTCCGTGGTCTCTCACTACCTGGCAGAGATGTTGAACCGCGACACCCGCTATCTGGATGCCGTCGCGCCAGCTCCCTCGTTCTCACAAAGCGCATCCACTGCGGAACCGCCGGAGCTGATTCACGGTGTTCCCAATGTGGATCATCGCTGGGGAAACGGAAACGCGACCATCCTCGGCGTGGCGCTCACAACCCCTTCCGGCCGAGCCGTATCCACCATGCAACCGAACCAGCCAGTGGTGCTCCGCGTCAGCGCCCGCGCAAACCGCGCCCTAGCGCGCCCCATTGTCGGCTTCGTGATGCGCAACCATCTGGGTATTGATTTCGCGGTATCCAACACCCTCCGGGAAGGATTCCCCCTCCACTCAATGCAGCCAGGGACCACCATCACCGTTGACTTCCACCTGACCATCCCTCAACTCTATCCTTCCTCCTTCGCCTTTTCCGCCGCGATCGCCGACGGCACGCTGGACGCCTATGCCATGTGCGACTTTATTGACAATGCCTTGTCCGTATCGATGGACGCTTCGCTACAGCCCATCTATGGCTACATTCACCTCCCTTGCGAGGTTGGCGTAAACCAACGGCTAGGCCAGGATACCTATCACGAGGCCCTTCATGGCTGAATTCACTGGAGAACGCCTTGTGCCAGGTGAGGTCGACCTGGATCTCTACCACGAACATCTCGCGCGCTACGAGTTTACTGTCCAGCTCCCGATTGGCCACCTCGTCCTTGATGCTGGATGCGGAGTAGGATACGGCGTCGCCCGCCTAGGTTCGCCTGACTGTATTTCAGTGGGGCTGGACCAGGACATCGCCACCGTCCAAGGCGCTCTTCAAGAGTACGGCACATCCTCCACCCGCTTCCTCGCCGCCGATGTACGCTCCCTTCCCTTCCATGACCAAACCTTCTCCTGCGCCGTCAGCTTCGAAGTCATTGAGCATCTATCGGAACCGCAATACCTGGTACAACAGCTCGCGCGAGTGACCAGGCGAGATGGCATCGTCGTCATCTCCACGCCCAACAAAATGGTCTACGACTTCAGTCGCGGCGACGCCGGTCCCAACCCTTTTCACGTTCATGAATTCACCTTCTCTCAGTTTCGCGATCTGCTGGAGGAACACTTCCGCCATGTCCGCCTCTATGCACAGGACCACACTCCCACCATTTCCATCCGACAGGGCTCGCAACCACATCACCTGCCGCCACATCTAAGCTGTCCCTCAGACCCGCAGCCCCTCGACGACAACCGTTGGAATCAGGCACAGTTTTTCGTCGCCATCTGTTCGCAATCCCCCCTTGCCGACACTCCTGACTTCCTTTCTGCAATCGTCCAGGGCAACGTCCTACTGGAACGCCAGCGCCACATCCAACTGCTGTCGTCTGAAATCGCCACCAAAGACACCTGGCTGCAGCAGAGCCAAGCGGACCACCAGACGCTCTTGTCCGCCCACCAGGAACTGGAGCGCGAACTAGACGAAAAAATCCGCTGGGCGCACGCCACCACGGCGGCCCTCGATGAAAAGTCCCAGGAACTCGCCACCACCGTGGCGCACCTCCACCACACAGAAGCACTACTGGCTGAACGCACCGTCTGGGCCCAAAGCCTCTCAGCAGATCTGCAAGCCAAATGCGACGAACTGGCACGCGCGGTAGCTCAACTTCACCACACGGAAGAAGAACTATCCCAACGGACCAAATGGGCCATGGACACCATCCAGCAGTTGGAAACCGCGAACGCCTCCCTCGCCGCACAGCTTGACGATAAGTGCGATGAGCTCAAACGAGCGGTTGACCAACTTCACCATGTGGAAGGGCAGTTGGAAACCGAAAGCAACCAATACCAAATCACCCTCGAAGCACTCCGCAACGAGGTTGCCACCTCGGCCCATTATCGGGCGGAGCTGGAGCGCGTGGCCCTTGAGCGAAACGTCCTCGCCAACTCGCGCATTGTGAAAATGGCCCAGAGGGTTGGCCTCCTTCGCCCGTTTTACCCACCGAGAGTTGATCCATGATGGCTCCCCTACGCCGCACCATCCAGGCGCTGCTCCACCTCCTGGCCCTGTTCATGTGGGTTGCCTGCAGCCCTCTGCTATTCGCCACCCTGTCCGTTACGCATCTGCTAGGCAGATTCCGCCGGAAGCCATCGTCGTTGCCTCAGCGTCCCCTGCATGATGGCGGCTCTCGCCCACCCTGCAGCATCATCATTCCCAACTGGAATGGCAAGGACCTCCTGGAACGCTACCTTCCCACGGTGGTGGCGGCCTGCGACTTCAACCTCGGCGACGAAGTCATTCTTGTCGACAACGCTTCCACCGACGGCAGCGCCGCTTGGATCGCAGCCCATCTACCCATGGTGCGCATCCTGCAACTGCAAACCAATCAAGGATTCGGCGGAGGTTCCAACCGAGGCGTTCAGGCCGCGGTGAACCCCATTGTCGTCCTCCTGAACTCGGACATGCGCGTGGAGCCGGATTTTCTTCACCCATTGCTCCAGCCCTTCATTGAGGCCGATGTCTTCGCCGTCGCAGCCCAGATTCTGTTTACAAACCCAACCAAAAGGCGAGAGGAAAGCGGCCTCACCTTCGCTCACCTCTCCGCCGGTCGCATTCAACTGGGCCATCATGTAGATGGCATCGAAGACACCTTAAAACCCTGCTTCTACCCAGGCGGAGGCTCATCCGCCTTCAACCGTGACATGCTTCTTGAACTGGGCGGCTTTGATCCTATCTATCACCCCTTTTATCTCGAAGACACGGATCTCGGTTATGAGGCGTGGCGACGTGGCTGGCGCGTACTCTTCCAACCCGCAAGCATTGTCTATCACGAGCACCGCGGCACCATCGGAAAGCACTTCAACCCAGACCACATTCAGCGCATCGTCGCCAAGAACCGCCTGCTATTTCAGTGGAAGCATCTGCACAGCCTCGCTCCGCTCTTACAAAGCGGGCTTGCCATCACCACAGACCTGCTCTACGGCATCATCCGCGAACACATCCCGCCGCACCGCTCCCCGTTGGGCGCACTCTTTCTGGCCTTGCGGCAGCTACCCGAACTCCTCGCCACCCGCTATCGATCCTCACGCGCCGCCATCGTGTCGGACACCGCCGCCCTGCAGTTGCATCAGCCTGACATCTACTACGATCGCTTCCTGGCCCGGAAGTCCTCCGGCCAGAAACTGCGTGTCCTATTCGTTTCCCCGTATCCTCTCTACCCGGCCTATCATGGCGGCGCGGTACTCATCACCCAGTCACTGGCGCATCTCAAGTCCCTTTGCGAGGTCCACCTCGTGGTGGTCCTGGAGGATGAGGGCGAGCGGCTCACCCATCTGCCATACGCCCAGGACTTCGCTTCTCTCCATCTGCTTATCCGCGACAAAAGGCACACAGCAGGCCGTTTCGGCCTTGCCCCTTTCGCCAGCCGGGAATTTGACTTGCCTGATTTGCACCGCTTGCTGTCAACCCTGATTCATGACCAGCGCATTGACGTCATCCAGTTGGAATACACGCAGATGGCGCAATATGCCGGCCGCTACCAGAACATCCTCACCGCTCTGTTTGAGCACGATGTCTACTTCCAGACAGTGGGCCGTCGTATTTCCACGGCCGGCGCGAACGCCGGAATACGCACCATCCTGGAATACTTACGGGCGATCCGATATGAACTCAACGCCCTACAACGTGTGGACTACATTCAAGTGTGTACCCAGGACAACGCACGTCTGCTACAGACCTTTCTCCCAGGATTGGATGGTCGGCTGGACGCGAATCTCCGCGCGGGCATCGAACTTCCGTCCTACCCGCCAGCCTTCCACGGACGGCAGTCCGACACGCTTCTCTTCGTAGGGAATTTTCGTCACACCCCAAACCGGGAGGGCCTGCGCTGGCTCATCGATGCCGTCATGCCCTTGGTCCTTCGCACCCACCCGGAGGTGAAGTTGCACATCGTCGGCGCCAACTGCGACCAACTGGCCTTCCCTTCACCCATGCCCCCATGGTTGGTGATTCTGGGCGAGGTGCCCCAGGTGCTCCCCCATCTCCACGCGCACAGCGTCTTCGTGTGCCCGGTACTCACTGGCTCAGGCGTCCGTGTAAAGCTTCTTGAGGCCTACGCGGCGGGAATACCAGTCGTTTCCACTGCCATCGGCGCTGAGGGCCTGCACCATCATCATGGCCCCTTGTGCCGCTTGGGAAACACCCCGGAAGCCTTTGCGGCCGCCATTCATGCCACGCTAACCCATCCCGACGAAAGCCTTGTAATGGCGCAACGCGCCCGCCGCTTCGTGGAAACCCACTGGGATGCAGCCATCAATGCCCAAAATGTAGAGCGTCGATACCGTGAACTTCTGCACGCCAAGCGCCACGGGAGTGGCAACGCTCTGAAGCCGGTCATCGTCCCCACTGCGGCTACGGATTAGGCTCCATTACGGCTTTCTGCTCCTCAGCCTTCTGCTCCTCAGCCATCCGCTTCTTGAGGCGCTTCACCACCTCGCCAGCGTTCTTGTTCAGCATTTCCTCGCGACTATCGTGACGCCGCAGGAAGGTGCTCCAGATCACGGTGGAATCGTCTCGTCGCACCAGAAAGACCGTCCCGGCCGATCTCCCGAACGACGAAGGCCGCAGCGTCGCGCCGCTCACTACCATCGCCGACGAAGACTTGCGCTCGTCACTTTCCGACGCCGCTTCGTCCTTCGCCTTCTCCGGCTCAGTGGGCTCCGGCCGCTTGTACAAGCGCTTCATCGCCTCCTCAAAACCAGGACCAACCCCTTCCGTAAGGATGTAGTCCGCCTCCTGTGGGTCGGTCACCACAGTCAGCAGTCCCGACTCAGTGAGCCGATGGGCCAAGTGCAGATCGAAGCTGTTCTTCATCCGGAAAAGGTACACCCTAGCCTGAGCCTCCGGTGACGCCGCCGACAGGCTAGGAACCATCAGCGCCAGACAGGGAACCAATACAACAAGACAGCGGAGCAGACTCTGCTGGAATGTCCCAAGGGGATGACGCAACGCAGTTCTCGTGAGCATAATGTAACTTCATAGACGCGGCCGAACCGGAAAAAGCCGGAGGCCCCCGACAGGGCAGGTCCCCCTTGCCGCAGCCACGCACCACTCTCATCATCCCCAACTACAATGGGGCGCGCCACCTGCCTCCCTTGTGGGAATCGCTACAACGCCTCACCCGACAACCCTCGCGTATCCTCCTGGTGGATAACGGTTCCACTGACGGCAGCCAGACCCGCCTTCCACCAGGCGTGGAACTGCTCGCGCTGCCCACCAATCTGGGCTTCGCCGCTGCTGTCAATCGAGGGCTTCGCCAGGCCAACACTCCGTTCGTCGCTATCCTCAATAACGATGTGGTGCTTCATCCCCACTGGCTCGCCCTGTTGGAGGATAGCCTGGACGAGGAAGCTGCCCTCTTCGCTTGCCCACTGTTGCTGGCGGCCGACACACCGCACCTTGCCGATGGCGGCTTCGACCTCGTCTGCCGTTCCGGCTGCGCCGCCCGCGTTCTGCACCGCATACCCCTCACCCATCCCGTGGCTGCCACCCCCGCCCCCATTCAAATCCCACCCAAGACGGCGGCCCACTTCCGTACCGACGCGTTCGATCGCGTGGGCCTGCTCAATGAAGCCCTCGAAAGCTACTACGAAGACGTCGAGTGGGGACTGCGGGCCGCCGCCCTCGGCCTCCACGGCGTCTTTGTTCCTCACGCACGCGCCACCCACACCGGTAGCGCCACCCTGGGGAAGGGAAGCGCCAGAGCCACTTTTCTCATTTCTCGCAACCAGGTGCTCGCCCTCGCCACCACGTATCCCTCCCCACTCCTGTACCGCTGGTGGTGGCCGATCCTCTGGGGAAACCTCCTGTACCTACTGGCCTGCCTCCGTCGCGGTCGAGGGTGGGCTGCGCTTCGGGGCAAACTCGCGGCCCTCCGCGCGTGGCCTTCCCTCCGCGGCGCCTGGCGATTATCCCGACAGTCGCACGCCCAAGCCACCCTCCATGTCCATCAGGAATCCTTGCGTGTGGCAATTCTGAAAAGCGAGGCGCGCTGGCGCAGCTTCATTCAGGAAACCCCCGGCGAATCCTTCTGGCGACTCTACTTCGCCTTCACGCCACCCCTGCCCCTTCCCGCGCGCAATCCCGGTGACCCGAAACCCGCATGAAACTTCAGTCCAACTCCGAAGTCAACGCACCCGCTTCGCCCCCGCACCGGTGGGGAGTGGTCATTGTCACGTATAACTCCCAGGACGAGATCGGACCCTGCCTGGATGCCCTCGCCTCGCATCCCTGCGATGTGGTTGTCGTGGATAACGCCTCGCCGGATCAGACAGTCGCCCAGGCATCCAGCCGCTCACCCCACCTCATCCGTAACCCGGAAAATCTTGGCTTCGCCGCCGCTGCAAATCAGGGGTTCGCCGCTCTGCGGAATGAGTGGATCCTGTTGCTAAACCCGGACGTGGTCGTGACGGAACACCTTGCGCTGCTGCTCCCGTTATCCCCACCCGATCACGCCGCGGTCTATACCGCCGCTCTGCTTGGGCAAGACCACACACCCCAACATCGATTCCAATTCAGACGCCTCCCTACCCCCATCACCCTGCTCTGCGAGATTCTGGGCTGTAACCGCTTCTGGCCCTCCAACCCCGTCAACCAACGCTACCGGTACCACCACCAGGACTTCAGCCAAGCATTCCACGTAGAGCAGCCCGCGGGCGCTCTTCTGTTCATCCGCCGGGCCGCCTGGGCCGCCCTGAACGGCTTCGATGAACTCTTTTATCCCCTGTGGTTTGAGGATGTTGATTTCTGCCAACGTCTGCTTGCACAACATTGGAGCATCCATTTCCAACCCCTCACCGTGGGCTACCATGCTGGAGCCCACTCAATTCGCCATTTGGAACCCGGTACCCGTCAGCTATACTGGTATCGAAGTTTGTTGCGCTATGCGCAAAAACATTACTCTTTGTTTTGGGTTCGGGTTCTTGCACTCGCAGTGAGCATGAGTTTACTGGTGAAATCAGTACCCCTGTTGCTCTGGTCCGGCCACGCGCTCCGCAGGCAAACACTCTTCCCCGCTATCCGCATGGCCATCACAATTTTTATCCATGGGAGGCATCCAGCACCGGCTTTGAACCGGTAGGTATGGTTGGCGCAAGCAACCATCGCGGACCAGCACTTCCCCATGCTCAAACATCGTTCAGATCGGGATTTCGTATCGATTACCCTGGTTACCTTCAACAGCGGTCGCTTCATCAAGCGCTGTCTGGAATCTGTCCTCGATCAGCGCTACGAAGCCAAGGAAATCATCGTCATCGACAATGCCTCCACCGACGGCACCATCGATATCCTGGAACAATTCGCTGACCGCTGCACTATCATCCTGAATGACGAAAACGCGGGCTTTGCCGCCGCCCAGAACCAGGCCATCCGTATGTCCCAGGGCGACTGGGTGCTCACGCTCAACCCGGACGTGCTCCTCCTGCCAGACTTCATCCAGTCCCTGGTGGACGCCGGAAACGCTGACCCGAAAATCGGTACAGTCTGTGGAAAGCTGCTGGCCATCCGCGCCACCTTTGACTTCCCGGACCAGCCTCTGGTAGATTCCACCGGCATCTACTTCACCCCGATGCTGCGCCACCTGGACCGTGGCAGTCAGGAAGTGGATAACGGACACTTCACGCGCACGGAGTACGTCTTTGGCGCCACCGCCGCGGCGGCTCTCTACAGGCGCCGGATGATTGACGACATTAGCATCGAAGGCGAGTTCTTCGACCACGATTTCTTCGTCTACCGCGAGGACGCGGACGTCGCCTGGCGTTCCCAACTCGCCGGTTGGCGCTGCCTCTACACTCCCCTGGCGCGGGGCTACCACGTGCGGAACGTCCTGCCCGGCAACCGTCGCGCTCTGCCCGCCGACATCAACATGCATTCAGTGAAGAACCGCTTCCTGATGCGCATCAAGAACATCTCCATTCCGCTTTACAAGAAGTTCTTCTGGTCCATTCTCTGGCGAGACCTGGTGGTGATTTCCTGCTGCTTGATCTGGGAACATTCCTCCTTGAAGGCCTTCACCTTCCTTGCTCACAACTGGAAGGCCACCATCCGGAAGCGGCGCCAGATTCAGGCCATTACCCGGGTCTCAGAACGATACATGGAAAGCTGGTTTTCGTATGAGCCGGTCTCCAAGCCCGCTCCTGCGTCGCTCGCCCGCGTTCCCGCGCGCCGCAAAACCAAGGTCGCCAGATCCTAAGCCCAATGCGCATCGCCATTCTCGGCACCCGCGGCATTCCCGCCAGTTATGGCGGCTATGAAACCTTCGCCGAAGAACTCAGTTGGCGTCTCGTTGCGGCGGGACACCAGGTCACCGTGTATGGCAGACGCCGCCACACGCAGCCTACCTATCGGGGCGTCCGACTTGTCTACCTACCCACCATCCACAACAAGTACCTGGACACCCTCACTCACAGCGCGATCAGCACCCTGCATCTTCTGTTTCACCGCCACGATGTGGTGCTGTATTGCAACGCAGCCAACGCCATCTTCACCATCCTTCCCCGCGGGCTGGGAATGCCGGTGGCTCTCAACGTCGATGGCATTGAGCGGCACCGCAAGAAGTGGAATGCCGCCGCGCGCGCCTGGTACCACCTCTCTGAATTCCTGGCCACACGCTTCCCCACCGTCATGGTGACGGACGCCCGGCAGATTGCCTCCTATTACCGCGAGGCGTACGGCAAGGCCTCGGTTTGCATCCCCTATGGCGCGCCCCTCCAACGCCACGAGGGCACCGACGCGCTGCGGGCCGTTGGGGTCTCTCCGCTCCAGTACCTGCTGTACGTCACTCGATTCGAACCGGAAAACAACCCCCTTCTGGTCAGGGAGGCTTTCGAAACCTTGCACACCCCGTTGCACCTGGTCTTGGTGGGTGACGCGCCCTACGCCAGCGACTACATCGCTCGCATCCGCGATACCAAAGACCCCAGGGTCCATATCCCCGGCGCCATCTACGGTGACGGGTACCACCAGCTTCAAAGCCACTGTCGACTCTACGTCCATGCCACTGAAGTGGGCGGAACGCACCCGGCCTTGATTGAGGCCATGGGCAAAGGCAATCTGGTGCTGTACCTGAACACGCCAGAGAACGCGGAAGTGGCCGGGGACACCGGAATCCCCTTCGAAAAGCACACATTGGCCGCCACCATCACGGAGGCCCTTGCGCTCCAGCCGGACACCGTGCGGCAGTTGCAGCACCGCGCCCAACAGCGCGTCCGCGCCCTCTACAGCTGGGACGCCATCACGGACCTCTATCAGCAGCTATTCCACGCCCTGCATCGCCGTGGTGATCCGTTGGCGGTGCAGTGGCAGTCCGACGCCCACCTTAACCCGGAATCCTGATCACGCTCCATGTCCACGACCTTCGTATCTCCGCACGTTGCCCATCCAGTCGACGGGCCTCCATTTCGCACCTTTGTGGAGGTTTCCCTCACCACCATCCGCGACAACTACGCCTCGGTTGCCTCCCGCGTGAAACCGGGCGCCCACGTAATGCCGGTGGTAAAGGCCAACGCCTATGGCCACGGTGCGCTTCCAGTCGCGCACGCCCTCATTCGTAGCGGGGCACGCTGGCTTGCCGTCAGCAGTGTCATGGAAGGCGTGGCGCTGCGCGAAGGGGGCGTAACGCCTCCCGTTTCCGTTCTCGTCATGGCCGGGGTCCAGCCCTTCGAATGGCCGCTGGTCCTTCGGCACCAGCTAACACCGGTTCTGCACTCCCTGGAAGAAGTACGCTTTCTCAACCACTACGCGGCCGCGGAAAACCTTTCCATCGGCTTCCACTTCAAGTTCGATACAGGACTCTCGCGCCTGGGCTCACTCGAACCCCTCTCTGCAATCGTTCCTGTCTTTCAATCCCTCGCCTCCGCCCGACTCGAAGGCGTGATGACGCATTTCGCCGCCGCCGCTGACCTGGGAAGCCACCGCACCCAACAACAGGCGACAGCGCTGTCAGAGGCCGTCGCCACATTGCGCGGCGCGGGAATTCCTCCGTTCCTTGTTCACATTGATGCGACAAACTCTCTACACTTGCACAGCCATGCCGCCGATGTTCAGTTAGTGCGACCGGGCCACGCCATTTACGGCTACGTCACCAACCCCCGTCAGGCGACGGCGGCGGGAGCTCTGGTGGTGCGGCCGGCATTACAATGGAAAGCACGCGTCATCCTCACCAAACGCCTGCCACCGGGCGTCTTTGTCGGCTACGGCTCGCAATTCCGAACCACCCGCAACACCACCATTGCGGTCCTGGCTGTCGGCTACGGAGACGGCTATCCCCATCAACTTTCCAACCGAGCCTACGTCCTCATCCATGGTCACCGTGCGTCCATCCTCGGCGCCGTCTCCATGGACCTCACCACGGTAGACATCACCGATCTGCCGCTACGGCCGGATGGGTCCTCCGTGCGCCATGGAGACCTCGCCACCCTTATCGGGTCCGATGGCGCGCAACAAATCACCGCCATCCAACTGGGTCGCATGGCCTCCACAATCTCTTACGCGGTCCTTTGTGGAATTGGGCAACGGGTCCCAAGAATCTATCCGGATGGATCAACTGCAGAGGGGGAACGGAGAGCGTGACAGAAAATCGGGGAAGGAAGGAATGGAGCGGGAGACGAGACTTGAACTCGCGACATCAACCTTGGCAAGGTTGCACTCTACCAACTGAGTTACTCCCGCTCAGAGGGTCATTCACCATTTTCGCCCCGAACCGGGACACTGTCAAGCGAGAGCCGATTCCATCGCCCCGCTACTGTCGCTCCGCTACCCGGGAAAAGCTGGAATCGGCGCCCCAGACAAATTTTTTTTCACCTTTTTCTCCTCCCTTCACCAACCACCACAAAATCGCGAAATCCACACCCGGATTCACAGACTAACTCCAACATAATAAACAACGAAATGACCTTTCCCTCAGTAACGACCCAGGATTTCCGGTGAATCCCTGTGGGCAAACCCTCCACCCTCCGTAATCCTCCAGCCGACACGCCCGGATACCCACATTGTCACAAGTCTGTAACTGATTCCTGTTCTACGAGTTAGAACGATTTCCACTCTTCCACAGCACTGATGATGACTGCATGTATTAGAAACATTCTTCTATGATTTCGCTACCACTGGAAGCAGAATGCGGCCCGAGCGAACGCATAACCGCTCCCCCCGGCCCGATGGTCGCCGCTCCCGGCGCTTGCTCCGTTTCACTCAAGCACAGTGGTGGTTTGTAAAACCGGGCTAACTCCTACCAGACAGGAAAATTACCGGGTGTACCACTCGATCCCGTTTCGGAACAGCAAAACAGAAAAGTTGTAAAATGTTTATTGCTTTCAGTCACTTAGGACTGTGCCGAGGCTGGTTGCATCACCCGCTTCGTATGCTAGACTGGGAATCCGCGAGACTAGAACG
>JALOKO010000443.1 GCA_025456495.1 Bryobacterales bacterium
CAGACCGGGATCTCCTTCAAGCCGTCCAGCACGTCCAGCTTGGTGAGCACCAGGGAATCGAACCCGTTGATGGTGGCGGTGTACTTGAGAATGGGCACGTCAAACCAACCGCAACGCCGTGGACGCCCGGTGACCGCGCCGAATTCGTTCCCTTTCTTGCGCAGTTCCTCGCCGCCTGCGCCAAAGTCCTCCGTGGGGAAGGGGCCGGCCCCCACGCGGGTGATGTAGGCTTTGGACACCCCGATGATGCCGTCAATGGCGGTGGGGGGCACGCCCGCCCCGGTACAGGCGCCGCCCGCCGAGGCGTTGGAGCTGGTGACGAAGGGGAAGGTACCGTGGTCAATATCCAGCAGCGTTCCTTGTGCGCCTTCAAACATCACGCGCTTGCCGGCGCGGATCTCGCCGTGCAACAGTTGCGCGGTGTCCGTCACCATAGGGCGGATGAGTTCGGCCAATTCCTCGTACTGTGCGGCGATGGCGCCGGAGTCAATCCGGTCCTGCAATTCGAACGCGGCCAGCACCGTCTGCTTGTCGTCGGCAAGTGTCCGGAAGGCTTCGCCGAAGAAATCGCGATCCAGCAAATCCGCCACACGCAATCCGCGACGTCCGTACTTGTCCTCGTAGGCTGGGCCAATGCCACGCGAGGTAGTGCCGATGGCAGTGCGCCCTTCGCGTGCTTCAGTGAGCTTCTCCACCAGCGGATGATAAGGGAAGATGACGTGGGCACGGTCACTGATGGCGAGCTGGGTTTCCACCTCCACGCCGTTGGCGCGCAGGCTGGCGATTTCCGTCATCAGCGCGCCGGGGTCAACCACCAGACCGTTGCCAATCACCGCCAGCTTACCGGGGCGCAGGATGCCAGCCGGAATGAGCTTCAGCACAAACTTCCGCGGACCCACATAGACGGTGTGACCCGCGTTGTGTCCGCCCTGGTACCGCACAATGACGTCGAAGCTCTCTGAGAACAAATCGACGATCTTGCCTTTGCCTTCATCGCCCCATTGGGCGCCCAGCACGATGATGTTGCTCATGGAAAGTAGACCAAAACTCCTCATTATAGCCCACCCCGTATGTTACGCTGGCCAGAGATGGAGCTCCACGCAATCTTCCAATCCCTGGGCCAAGAACGCTTCCGGGACCTGCTTTCCCAAATATCCATGGGCCGCCTGAAGGCCTACCAGTTGTTTGAGCCGCTAAAGGTACGCACACACCTTGGCAAGTTGAATGCCGAAGCTCTCAAGAAGGCCGCACCACGACTGTGGGATCGCCTTGTGACTGGTGACGAAGCCCTTGCGGCGGAACTGGCGCAGTCCATCCTGGTGAGCAAGATGGACGTCGTCATTGAAGTGCTGGAGTTCCTTGGAGTGCCGCACCGCGATGGCTTCTTTGAAAAGGACACCCCGTTGGCGGATCACCTCAGCGAAGGGTGGCAACAACGGGTCTATGACGCCTTCCACACCAAGCATGCGCCGTCGTTGGTGGTGTTCTACATCAACCACCTGGCCAAGGAAGCCGCCGAAGGCGACATGACGCTGTTCGACATCGCCTAGTCTCCGCGCTGGCGCCCACCAAGTGCAACGGTGGGTGGGCATCCGGACGGCGTGGCGCATGCGGGACGGAATGCTATGCTGGGTTTACTGGTCTCGTAAAGCGCCCTCCTGGACGACGCGCGACCTCTGGCACCCATCATGGATCGCAGTCTCTTCACCACGCCCAGCGGCATTACGGTTACCCGTACGCTTACCACCGTGCCCTTTGCCGACAGCATGGAAGACCTGCTGGAGCGCCTGGAAACCCAGCGCGGCTTCTACCTGTCTTCCGGCTACGAGTACCCGGGGCGCTACTCTCGTTGGGATATCGCGTCCGTGTGCCCTCCTCTGGAGGTGGTGGGTCGCGGGCGCAGCTTGCAATTCCGCCCCTTGAATGACCGCGGCCGCCTGCTTTGCGGCATGCTGTTTCCCGTCTTGAAGCAGCATCCCCACTGGAACTCCATTCAATTGGATGACAGCGGCATCCATGGAGTCCTTGAACCCCTTCCTGCCCTGTTTCCCGAGGAGCAGCGCAGTAAGCAACCTTCCGCCTTCACCATCCTTCGTTGTTTGATTGATGAGTTCCGCCAGATGCAGGATGCGCACCTGGCATTGGTGGGCGCCTTCGGCTACGACCTGCTGTTTCAGTTCGACCCCATCCTGCTGAAACACCCGCGCGAGAATCAGAACGACCTTCATCTGTTTCTGTGCGACGACATCTACTTCGTCGATCGCCGCAAGGAAGTGATTGAGCGCTGGCAGTATGACTTCGCCACCAGCGACGCCACCACCGATGGTATGCCGCGCGACGGCAAGCCCGTGCCGGCCACTCCGGGCTTCCAATCCGGCGAGATCCATTCGGACCATACCGCCGAACAGTACATGGCCAACGTGGACACGGTCCGCGAGGGGATGCGAAAGGGCGACTACTATGAGGTGGTGCTGCGTCGCACCTTCTCCACGCGCTTTGAGGGAAGCCGCGCCGAGCTCTTCCGTCGCTTACAGCGCCACAGTCCCAGCCCCTACGAATTCCTGTTGCAGTTTGGCGATGAACAGTTGATTGGCGCTTCGCCGGAGATCTTCATCCGCGCGGCCGCCGGGCGCATTGAGACCTGCCCCATCTCCGGTACCGCCGTCCGCACTGGTGACCCCATGCGCGACGCCCAGAACATCCGTGAGCTACTGGCGTCTGCCAAAGAGGAAAGCGAACTCACGATGTGTACCGACGTGGACCGCAACGACAAGAGTCGCGTCTGCGTGCCCGGCTCCGTGCGGGTCATCGGGCGCCGCCTGATTGAATCCTACGCTGGCGTCTTTCACACCGTGGATCATGTAGAAGGCATGCTGGCCCCGGGCTTCGATGCACTGGACGCCTTCCTCAGCCACATGTGGAGCGTCACCATGATTGGGGCGCCCAAGCGCTCTGCCGCCATCGCCATTGAGGAGTTGGAACGCTCCTCGCGCGGTTGGTACGGCGGAGCCATCGGCATGTTGAGCCTGAATGGCGACATGAACACGGGCATCACCATCCGCACGGTGCATCTGCGCGATGGCGTGGCCAGCTACAATGTCGGCGCTACCCTGCTTTACGATTCTGTTCCCGACATGGAGGAGCGCGAAACTCGCCACAAGGCCGAGGCCTTTTTCCGTGCTCTGGGCGGGACCACCCGGAAGGAACTGGAGCGGCGCACAGCACAGCCCACCGGTGCGGGAGTCCGTCTGCTGTTGGTGGACAACAACGATTGCTTCATCCACACCCTGTCTAACTACGCCCGGCAGACCGGCGCCGAAGTGGTGACGTATCGGGCAGGCTTCCCCTTGGCCCTGCTGGAGGAACTGCAGCCGGACCTGGTGCTCGTCTCGCCGGGTCCTGGGCGGCCAGAGGAGTTCGGAGTTCCCGCGCTGGTACGGGAGGCGGCCCGACGCGGCCTTCCCGTGTTTGGCGTCTGCCTGGGCCTGCAGGGTATGGTGGAGGCATTTGGCGGAGAGCTGGGAATCCTTCCTTACCCCATGCATGGCAAGCCGTCCACGGTCCGCCACGATGGCCAAGGGGTGTTCACCGGGCTGCCCGCGGAGTTTACCATTGGCCGCTATCATTCGCTGTACGCGGTCCCTGAGAAGTTACCCGCCACCCTGGAAGCCACCGCCTTCAGCGAAGACGGCGTCATCATGGGCGTGCGCCACAAGCATCTGCCTTTGGAAGCCGTGCAGTTTCATCCGGAATCGATTCTCTCGGCGGAATCAGACAATGGCATGAAGCTGATGGAGAACGTGCTGCGCCTGCTGCCGCGTCGCCAGGTTGCCAGCGCCCCAAGCCCTTCCAGC
>JALOKO010000444.1 GCA_025456495.1 Bryobacterales bacterium
GTGGAGCCCGGATTCCAGGAAGATCGCCTTCAGCGACAAGGACGGCAAGCTCTTCGTGGTGACCGTGGCCGACAAGAGCATCGTGGAGGCAGCCGACGAACAGCGTGGCCAACTGCAGGACTACACCTGGAGCCCGGATTCCGGCTACCTCGCCTTCAGCCTTTCGGGCGACAACACCAACCGTGCCATCTGGATCTGGAGCGCAGCCGACAATCAGGCCCGCCAGGTCACCGGTGAGTTATTCAATGAGTACAGCCCCGCCTGGGATCCAGACGGCAACTACCTGTACTACCTTAGCGACCGCGAATTCGCCCCTCAGCTTAGCACCGTGGAATGGAATTTCGCGCTCGCCCGCGAGACCAGCATCTACGCCCTGGCTCTACGCAAGGATGGCAAGCATCCCTTCCCGCCGGAGGAGGACACGGTAACTGTCAGCCCGGCCCCGGATGACAAAAAAGAGGGCGAGGAAAAGAAGGCCGAAGAGAAGAGGGACGCCAAGAAGGAAGGCCAGTGGCTGAAGATTGACTTTGACGGTATCGCGCAGCGCACAGCGCGCGTTCCCGTCCCGGCCCAGAACATCGGCGGACTCGGCGCAACCAAAGACGCCTTGCTCTACACCCGCACCGGCAACAGCTACTACGGGCGCGAGTCCGAGGGCCAGCCGGCGCTGATGATCTTCACGATGAAGGACCGCAAGGAACAGATATTGTTGGACAACGCCCAAGGCTGGACCCTTTCCCAGGACGGCGCAAAGGTGATGGTGCGGCAGGGCGCAGGCTTCCACCTGCTGGATGTCAAGCCCGGCGCGGGCACCAGCAAGAAGACCATCTCCACCGCAGGCCTACTGGTGGACCGCGTCCCCCGCCAGGAATGGCAGCAGATATTCAACGAGGTCTGGCGGCGCTACCGCGACTTTTTCTATGTCAGTAACATGCACGGGTATGACTGGGAGAAGCTACGCAGCCAGTATGCCCCGCTGCTGGAGGATGTGGCCCACCGCGCTGACCTGAACTATGTCATTGGCGAGATGATTGCCGAACTGAATGTGGGCCATGCCTACATCGCCGGTGGTGACTATGAGGTTCCCGCCCGTCCGCGCGTCGCACTGCCCGGGGCGCGCTTCAGCTTGGATGCGGCATCGCGGCGCTATCGTATCGCGGAGCTGATGCGCGGCCACAACGAGGAACCGGCTTACCGTTCACCCCTCACCGAAGTGGGGATCAACCTCAGCGTTGGCGACTACGTGTTGGCCATCGATGGAGAGGACCTCACCGCCAGCGTGAACCCCTATCGCCTGCTGCGCGGCAAGTCCGGTCGCCCGGTGAAACTCACCGTCAATAGCAAGCCCGAGGCCGATGGCGCCAGGGAGATCACCTTCCAGCCAATTGAGGACGAATCCAAACTCAACTATCTGGCGATGGTGCTGGGTAACCGCGAACGCGTGGAGAAGCTCTCCAGTGGCAAATTGGGATACATCCACATTCCCGACATGGGCGCGGACGGCATCTACGAGTTCATTAAGTGGTATTACCCGCAACTGCGCAAGGAAGGCATGGTGGTGGACATGCGCGGGAACGGCGGCGGCAACGTCAGCCGCATGCTGATTGAGCGCTTCCGCCGCCAGGTGCTTGCCACGGGTTTCGCGCGCACCAGCGATGACGTCACCACCTATCCCGATGGGGCTTTCGTGGGTGCGCTGGTGTGTCTGCTGAACGAAAATTCCGCCTCCGACGGCGACATCTTTCCCGCCATGTTCCGCGAAGCGAAGCTGGGCAAGCTGGTGGGCAAGCGCAGTTGGGGTGGGGTGATCGGCATCACCAACCGCGGCAGTCTCATCGATGGTGGCCAAGTGAACGTCCCTGAATTCGGCTTTGCCTCCGCCGACGGACGGTGGGTGATTGAAGGCGAGGGCGTCAGCCCGGACATTGAGGTAGACAACGACCCCAAGAGCCTGCTGGAGGGCCGTGACCCGCAACTGGAGCGTGGTGTTCAGGTGGTGCAGGACGAACTGAAGGCCCGTCCGCGTAAGCTGCCCACGCGCCCTGCGCCTCCGGTGAAGACAACGCGCGGCTTACCCTAGCCGCGCGCTTTCCCCTAGCCGTCCTCGGTCACCACGGCCGTCCCGTAGGCCATGATCTCGGCCAGATTCTTGCCGATCTCGGCCGTGGTGAATCGCATGTCGATGATGGCGTCCGCACCCAGTCCATGCGCCTCTTCCACCATGCGGTCCAGGGCCTGTTCGCGAGCCTGCGCCAGCAGGCGCGTATACTCGTGGACCTCGCCGCCCACAATATTGCGGAAGGCCGCCATGATGTCCCGTCCTACGTGCTTCGCGCGCACGGTGTTGCCCCGCACCAGTCCCAGGGTACGCTTCACGCGGCGGCCTGCGATTTGCGAGCCGGTGATGACGATCATTTGCGGATCCTCCGGTAACGGTCGTGCGGCAGTTCCTGGTAGCGTTGGATCACCACCGACAGGAACAGCGACACCAACCCAAAAACCACCATCCCGAGTAGCGCCTCCCCAACCGTGGGGAAGCGCAAATGCCTAAAACACTGCACCGCCAGATACACCAGCCACAATCCCAGACCAGCCCACAGCGTAATGAATCCAATGCGCCGTGGGGTGGCCACGCTCAAGCGATCCTCGATGGCGAAGATGCGGTCGTCCGGCGGGTTCGGCATCGGCAGCGCGTGCGTCATGGATTGCAAGGTGCGCATTTCCTCATACGCCCTCCGGTAGTCCGGGCGGTCTTCCAGTAATAAACGAACGCGTTGGCTTTCCGCCTGGGTGAGTTCTCCATCCAGGTACGCGGAAATCAGCCGCTCCATCTCGTCAGACATTGTGTTCGGCTGATGTGGGGGTGTGTTCGGCATCAAAGATACCCCTTCAGTTCTTTCCGCAACCTCTGCCGAGCTTCATACAATCGAGAGGTGACGGTGGTTGGGTTGGTGGATGTAATTTCGGCAATCTCGGCGTAGCGCATGCCGTGCCAGTCGCGCAGTAGAAGCACTTCCCGTAACGGTTCAGGAAGGGCGCGGATGGCCGTCCACAATTGGCGGCGCAGTTCACTATTGGTGGCCACGTCTTCCGGGTCGCGCGAGAGGGCGTCCTCCATGTTGGGGTCCTCTTCGGTCTCGCCGCGAACCCCGCGCTTACGCAGGGTGTCAATGGCTAAATTACGGGCGATGGCATACAGCCAGGCCACGACGGGGCGTGCAGGGTCGCGTCGGCTCCAATGCCGGTGCAGACGCAGAAAGGTCTCCTGGGTGACGTCCAGCGCGTCCTCCCGGTTGCCCACCAGTTGGAGGGCGTAGTGAAAGACCCGAAGATTGTAGAGGCGAAAGATATCCGAGATATCTGACTCCGTCGCGATCGTCTCCTGCATGGTTGTGGGTTGGATAGCAGTCATTTGGTGTTGTGCCGTCCTACTGAAGATACGGCCTCCACCGCGGAATCTTCGAGGAAAAATCGGCCAACTGCGGATCTGCAACGGTAAGGGACCGCCGATACGGAATGAGCCGACGGGAAGCCGCCATTCCCACGTCCGCCCATCCGGGCTTGATGCCGATAGCGCCAAGCCAGTACAATTTCGGGGTTGGATACATTGTGAATACTGAACTCATTTCCATCGATCCCCTTCGGCCCGCGGAGGATGCGCTGCAGGCCGCGGCACGAGAGATTCGTCGCGGGGAGGTGGTGGCCATTCCCACCGACGGTC
The DNA here is from genome assembly GCA_025456495.1 of Bryobacterales bacterium. Classification (GTDB taxonomy): domain Bacteria; phylum Acidobacteriota; class Terriglobia; order Bryobacterales; family Bryobacteraceae; genus JACTMJ01. The sequence continues at coordinate 3,722 of JALOKO010000444.1, forward strand.
TCTACGCGATTATCGCTGATCCCTACAGCCTGCACGCGGTGGGGAAGGTCTTTCAGGCGAAGGGCCGCGAAATCCAGCGCTCCCTTCCCCTGCTGGTGAACGATGTATTCATGGCCGAGGACCTGGCC
>JALOKO010000445.1 GCA_025456495.1 Bryobacterales bacterium
CACTCCAGGCCCACCCCATGCCGCTAGAGGATGTGGACTTCCTCCCCGATTCCGCGCAGAGCAACGGCGTCCAGTTCCGACCCGGCTGCGGTTAGCAGGCGCTCAATGGGTTCCTCAAAAGGTTCGCTGCTTAGGGGGAATGTCTGGTGGTGGACAGGCATGAAGCGGTTAAATCCAGCATCGGTGGCCATTTTCCACGCCTGTTCGGGGTTGCAGTGATTGCTGATCCAGGGGTTGTAAGCGCCAATGGGCATAATCACAAGGTCGTAAGGCCGACTGCGACGCAGACTCCGGAAGGCTTCGGTATAGGCTGTGTCACCCGCCACCAGAACGGAATAACGTCCCGCATCCAGGACGTAGCCGTTGTATCCCCGGTAGGTGTCCACGCGCATTCTGGCGCCCCAGTGCCGCACTTCGGTAGCCTTCACCGTCAGGGGTCCCAACCGGACCTGCTCCCCCCAGGCCAGTTCATGTGCGTTCCGGTAACGGGGGGTCCGGATGAGGTCCGTGGTGTGTTTTGCCGCCACCACCACGGTGGCAGCGCTCTCCAGCCGACGCAACGACGGCAGGTCCATGTGGTCCATGTGGGCGTGGGAGAGCAGGATGACATCGATTAGTGGCAAGGCCGTGGTGTCGAGGGCCGCCCGCACGACGCGCTTCACGCCCACCGCGAGGACACCCACGTGAATTCCCGCATGGTCACTGAAGATGGGGTCAGTCAGCACCGTAACGCCATCCAGTTTCAACAAGACGGTGCTGTGGCCAATCCAGGCTGCGTGCAATCCATGGTCGGGCCATGTGGAGGGGTCTGGAATCTGCTTGGGCGCCAGGACAGGGCGTCCCAGATCGTCATAGAAGTTCCGCCAGAAACCGGGGGCTGACCGGTAGGCTGCGTACGCCGCGCCGGAGAGCCCAACTGCCGCCCCAGCCGAGCCGACGATGGTTCGTCGCTGAAACAGGCGACCCCGACGTGCGCGACCGCGCGACCCAAGTGGCTGGTAGCTTTCCTTCATTCGTAATCGATCCGCACCCGAAGGCAGCCGACAGTTTGGCCTGTCCGCACCCGCCCGGGGGAAACAACCCACCTGCCTCTCCCCTGCTACTAGGCTAACGAACTCATCGCTCTGGATCCAATCGCACCCTCGGCGTAGGCGGCGGAACTAGTAACCGAAGCGCTCTTCGCGCCAGGGATCCCCATGCATGTGATAGCCGTTCGCCTCCCAGAATCCTGGCCGGTCATGATTCAGGAACTCCAGCCCAGCCAACCACTTGGCGCTCTTCCAGGCGTACAGGCGCGGTACAATCAGCCGCACGGGGCCGCCGTGGTCTGCGGAGATCTCGTCGCCGTCGTGTGTGACAGCAAGCAGCGCATCCTCGGCCAGGAACTCATCCACTGGCAGGTTGGTGGTCCAACCCCGGTCATAGCCATGGGCCACAACGTGGCTGGCTTCGGGCTTCAAACCTCCGGCCAGTTCGACGATCGCGCGGGTAGATACCCCTTCCCAGAGGTTGCCTAACCGCCAGGCTGAGGTCGAGGTCGCGGTTCACCAGACCTCCCACCCGCAGGCGCCACCGAGTGACATCCAACTGCGGCGTCCCACTGGCGTCCAGTACCGGCCACTTCCGCGTCCGGCTTTGGCCAGGTGGAACGCGATTCGTCCGCAGGGTATCCGGACTAATGATGGCATCCGGCGGGGCAGTCTCCGGCCCTGGAGCCTCTTCCCGCTGCAATTTTGGATCCGCCTGAAACAGCATCGCCCTTGCCTCCAAGTGGTTGGATGCACGGCGGGGCCGATGGGCGGCGTCGGAATTGCCCTCCACCGGCGGGACGCGCCTTCACGCAACATGCCTCCACGCAACATGCCGACGAGGAATGGGGGATGATGGTATCGGATCGGGCTGCCGCGGTCGGTCGCCCGTTTGCCGCTTTGCCATGTCTGCCACCGCGCCCATGCAAACCGTACCGCTGGTCTACCACGAAAAGTACGACCTGAACTTTGGGCGTCATGTTTTCCCTACCCACAAATACAGGCTCATTCGGGATCGTCTCCTGGCCGAGGGACAGGCCGTGGAGGAGGACTTTCATCAACCCAAACCAGCCAAAGACGAGGACCTCCGGCTGGTGCATACCGAGGATTGGGTGCGGAAGCTGCGCACCGGCACCATTACGTACCAGGAAATCCTGAAGCTGGAGGTCCCTTACTCCAGGCAGATGGTGGAGGCCTTCTGGCTGGCAGCGGGCGGGAGCATCTACGCCGCGCGCCTTGCCTTCTTCCACGGAGTGGCCTACAACGTGGGGGGCGGTTTCCACCATGCCTTTCCGGGTCATGGCGAGGGCTTTTGCGCCATCAACGACGTTGCCGTCGCCATCCGCGTCCTGCAGCGGGAGGGCCTCATCCGCAAGGCACTGGTTCTGGACGCGGACGTTCACCAGGGCAATGGCACCGCCGCCATCTTTGCCGGGGATCCCAGCGTCTTCACCTTGTCTATCCACCAGTTGCACAATTACCCTGCTGAGAAACCACCCTCCACCCTGGACATCCACCTGGAGGATGGCGTCAGCGATGTCGAGTATCTGGACAAGCTGCGCGCTGCCTACGTGCCCGCGCTGCAGTTGTTCCGGCCGGATTTCGTCTTCTACGTTGCCGGGGCTGACCCTTACCTGGAAGACCAGTTGGGCGGCATTAACCTCAGCAAACAAGGCCTGATGGCTCGCGACCGCCTGGCCATCGAGCGGCCCCTGCTGATGGGGGTGCCGGTAGCCATTGCCCTGGCTGGCGGTTATGCAATGCAGGTGGAGGATACGGTGGATATTCACGCGAACACCTGGAGGACCGCCGCCACGGTGCTGAGGGATTGCGGATGGCGCAGGGCGCCGCGCTAAGCGCTAGCCACCCGATTGCTTACCCGGGACCAGTCCGGGGTTCGCGTTGTCCGGGGTTCGCGTCCTCCGCTCCGTCCGGAATCGCATACACTAGTGGGCAAAGCACGCGGGGCAGCTGCGCGAGGCGGCTCCGCACGAAAGAGCAAATTCATGAGCAATATCCTTCGACGCAGCTTCCTTGGCAGCGCTGGCGCAGCCGTCATTTATTCGCTGGTTCCCTCCGCCCAGGCCCAGAGTTGGAAATATGGGCCTAATGACGCCATCCGTCTCGGCTTCATCGGCGTGGGTGTCCAGGGCAGCGGGCTGCTGGAAGAGTTCAAGCAGATTCCGGGCGTCACGCCCACCATTGCCTGCGATCTGTACGATGGCTACCTGCTGCACGCCAAGGAAGCCATGAACGGCAAGATGGAGACCACCAAGGACTACCGCGCCGTGCTGGATCGTAAGGACATCGACGCAGTGGTGATCGCCACCCCGGACCATTTGCACTTCCGGATGGTGTTGGACGCCCTGGACGCGGGCAAGCACGTCTACATCGAAAAGCCATTAACCTGGAGCCTGGAGGAAGGCGCCCACCTGATTCGTGCCGAGAAGAACACTGGCAAGCTGTTACAAGTGGGCAGTCAGGCCAAGAGTTCCGCGCTCACCGCCCGCGCCAAACAGTTGGTGAAAGACGGCGCCCTGGGCAAGGTGAACATGATCCGGATGTCCAACAACCGCAACTCGGCTGAGGGTGCTTGGCGCTATCCCATCCCACCAGACGCCAGCACCAAGACCATTGACTGGCCGCGGTTCCTGGGCCACTACCCACAACGCCCCTACGACGCGGAGGTCTTCTTCCGCTGGCGCTGCTGGTGGGAGTTCTCAGGTGGGGTCGCCACTGACCTATTCGTTCACCTACTGACCCACATGCACGAACTGATGGACGTCCACGCCCCGGTTTCGGCTGTGTCGCAGGGTGGGCTGTATAAGTGGAAGGACGGACGCACGGTACCCGACGTGATGAACTCGCTGTTCGAATACGAAGAGGGCTTCGTCATTGACATGTACGTGAACCTCTGCAATAGCCGCAGCGGTGAACCCACCACCATCATGGGCGACAAGGCCACGATGATTGTGCAGGGACGCCAGCTCACCGTGATTCCCGAGCCGGATTTCGGAGAGGCACAGCGCTATGGCAGCCGCGCTTGGCCCAAGGCGATGCGGGACGAGTATCTGCGCAAGAATGGCGTTACCGTGGGCGCGTCGGGCGAACAGTTCCCCCAACGACCAGCAGCGAAGGAGCAGGTGATTCCCGTTGAGGCGGGGCCGTCGCACTACGAGCACTTCATTCTGTCCCTGCGGAACGGCAAACCTAGCGTGGAGAATGCCACCGAAGGACACTATGCGGCGGCCGGCGCGCATCTGGCGAACATGTCCTTCCGCGACAAGTGCAAGGCCAGTTGGGATCGAGTGACAGGGGCAGTAAGCCTTTCCTGAGCGGCGCACGGGAACGGGGTGGGCGCTGCGGCGCCCGCCTCACCCAGCCGGTCAGGCGATCTCCCGTTGAGCTGCCGCAGCATCCATCCGCGTCTCGCCCAGGTCAGCATCCCGCGTCTCCGCGCCATCCATGGGCACCCCACGCAAATCCATGGCGTAGAGCGTGCTTCCCGTCAGGTGGGCGTCGTTGAGCAGGGTATGCGGGTCCACTTCCGTCGCCCGCAAATCACAGAACTCCAGGAAGGCGTCGCAGAAGTCCGCGCCGCTAAGGTCAGCGCCAAAGAAGTCGCTGAAGTTCAGGCGTGCGCCCTTCAGGTTGGCGTTGCGCAGGCTGCAGTAGCGAAAATCCGCACCCAGCAAAATGGCTCCCGGCAGATGAAGGCCGTCCAAATTGGGAAAGCGCACCTTGCCTTCCCGCCGCCATTCGTTCCAGGCGTCCACACCGTTCTTCAGGACGCTCATCGCCTCTGTCCCCGTTTCGGTGGCGGCGTTGTCCGCGCCATCGGCGGCAACCTCCTGCGCCCGTTGCTGTTTCAGCCGAACCAGCGCGCGCAACACCCCGCCACGCACCTCCACATTGCCGTTGCGCAGCAACTCTTCCAGGGGTTCCCGGAAGTCCTGGTTACCCAGGAAACCCATCGCCCAAGCAGCTGCCCGGGCCAAATTCGCATCGTCACCCTGAAGATTCCGCACCAGACGGGCGTTTGCCTCAGGGTCTCCCGCCTTGGCCAACCCTACCAGCGCATTGGTGGCCACACGCACTACCGGGCTTTCGACGCACGAGCGAAACACGCGCGCAATCGATGAGGTGGCGGCCAGCGGCCATAGGCTTTCCAGAACATTGGCCCGCACCCGGGCATCCTGATCTTCCAACAGCCGCAAGGCCGCTTCGGCGCTGCCGGTTGAAGCCACCAGCAATTGCACGGTCTTGGCGCGCACCCGTGCAT
>JALOKO010000040.1 GCA_025456495.1 Bryobacterales bacterium
ACCCGGCCGCGTTGCCTGGCTCTACTGGCGCACCCCCCGCGAAGCCACGGTAGCCATCCCCCTCCCCTCCACTCCTCAAGGCTACGCCCGCAACCTATACCGTGCTCTCCACGAAGCCGATGACCTTGCTCTGGACGCCATCGCCATCGAGTGTCCCCCCGGCGACGCCGCCTGGCTAGCCATCTGGGACCGTCTCCTCCGCGCCCAATCCCACTAGCGCCCCTCGAACGCAACCCCACCGCCCCCCACCGCAGCATCCGCCCGCCCCGCCCGAGCGCCGCCCCAACAGCACAGCCGCCCGCCCCTGCACCCAGCGCAGCCGCATCATCGCCCCCGTCGCCAACAGACGCCCTCTGACATCGCGTCAGCGATCGAAAGCGAATAGCCAGCCGGTTCACCCGGCCGGACACGATTCCGCCCCAAACCCCCGCACCGCGTCAACCAGGTGAAGCGAGCCTTGACGTCGGCGGTGACGACGCCGACCGGGCTGACGCAGACGCGCGGCTTCCAGTATGATTTGGCTACGGGGCACTTGCCGAGCGTGACGAAGCCACAAACCCGGACAACCAGCCATGCGGGCAACGCCAATGACGCGGTACAACCGCATACCGGCGAGGTGGTGCGGTATGTGTACTTCCTCGCATCGATGAACCGGGGGCCGCTGCGGGCGACGGTGCCGAACCGGTTGGGGTCAAGGAGTGAGCATTTCCCGTATGGGGAGTTGAAGGGCCACAGCCCTGAGCATGGGCATCCTACTCCGCCCGAGGGCGATAAGGATCACTTTACGACGGACCGGCGGGATGAGACGGGTCTGGATGATGCGTGGAATCGGTATTATGCGCCGAGTGTGGGCCGGTTTACTACGGCGGATCCGTACTCTGGGAGTGCCGTAGCAGCTTTGCCGGAGACATGGAACCGGTATGCATACGTGGGTGGGAATCCGGTGAATCGAACAGATCCGAAGGGACTGTAGATGTATCCTCACCATAATAGTGAGACCGGGGACGGCTGGTACATCTGCATCATTGAACCCTTTCAAGGCTTCAGTTCCTGGGCGCCTATCTGTGGAAATAGCCCATTCAGTGAGGAGATGTGGTCGATACGAGGAGCAGGACAGAGTGGCGGAACCCCTTCCATTATCTTCCATGACATCTCAACCGTTTCACAACGATACCGGGAGTCTGTATCTGATGCAACTGCAGTGCTAAAGAAGGATGGTTGCCGACACTTGTTTCCGGGAATAAGGAATAGTAGTCTTGTAGATGTATCCTCGGTTTTCCAGAAGCTAATGAGCGATTCCGGTGAACGAGGAGGCGTTCGCGTAGAAGCTAACAGTGCAATGAGCCCTTATGTACCAATGTCAGTAAGGACAAGAACTTTCAGTGTTTTTGGGGTTGTGCTATCTACGAGTATCACAGTCATGGTAAATTCTCGGTCAGATAGCTCTTTTATGGCACCGGCTGGGTTTTCCGGTTACGGTGACCTATTAAATAGCGGAATGACTCCCAGCGACGCAATGGTGCGAGACAGAGCGCACACTGTAATTCATGAGTGTGGGCATGTCGTTTCTGCCCTTTACGGGCAAAGTGCTACGCTCATCAAGGATGACCAAGGGAACCCCGCGCAGAGCTTGGCTAATGGCAGATTAGTTTCGGAGAACGTTAAATGACGAACGTCTTGATACTATTACGGATCCTTGTCACGTATGCCAGCTTTGTAATTGGTGTGGTTGCTAAATCAACTTTTATAGTAGAAAGTACCCCATACGGCCTCCTGAAGAATGGTCCCATATGTGAAGATGGATTCACTTTAGTTAAAGGAGTCCTTATCCATACCCACTTTTCTACTGAGTTGCTTGACGAATGTCGTGATTGTCGAGTAGTTGTTCTCGGTTCCCGTCGCGTTGCTGCTATAAATCTGCTGTGGTCCCAGGATGCGCAGATCCAGTTAGCTTCAGCTATGAAAGGAGTGGTCGGACTGCCGCCACCTAGACACGTCAAGGTTTACGGGAAAATTACATGTATGTACAGGCTTTCTCTCTTGGATAGGCTGTGTTTTTTGTTTCAGATATCCTTCGATGGCGGTTTTGGTCATTTGGGCCGTGCCCCTGCCGAGGTTTTTGTGGAACGCATTGAGTTTTTGGATTGATGTGTTTTGTCATGGCCGCATGCGTAATACGGCCGCTAGGAAGCTAGGGTCTCTGGATCGGCTTTACCTCGAGTTGTGACGCTGGTGAAGCGTAAGCGTTTGGGCAACCCCATTCTTGCCAGGCATCGGAAATGCTGATGATCTGGAGGCATGAACGGTGGCGTTGGTTTTCTGGATTACGTCGAAGATCTGGTTTGGCGTTACCGTAAGAGTCGGCGGACGCGCAAGGAGTTTGCGGCCGAGGCGGGAGTTCCTGTTACTACGCTGGATTACTACATCCGCCGGATGAATCGGAACCGTTCGACGGATGAAGCTTCGGTGAGCCGCATCTTGCCGGTGGATTGCCAGCGCTCCTGCAGGTAGGCCTTGTGGGGATCGAGACAGGAGGCGCGCTCGGGGGTTTGGAAGGCAGCGGGCGCGGAGGCGCGCACGACGCGGCGGACGGTGTTCCGGCTATATCCGCTCTGGCGGGCGATCTGCTTCATGGAAGGCCCCGCTTGGTGCAGTGCTTTGATATTCATCCAAGTCTCCAGATTGAGCACCCGATGATCCTCCTGGCTTCCGTTATGGCGGAGGCAAAGGAGGCCGGGGGACGGCGCGGGCTTGGGGCGGGCGCGTTGTTGGAGAGGCGGTTGGAGAGGCGGTTGGAGAGGCGGTGCGGCTGTGTTGGGGGTGGACTGCATTCTTGTCCCCTCATCAGCCTGCCAACGCGGCCAGAACGATCTCCTGCGCCTCTAATTGGATCTCCTTCAGGTGCTCCTCACCCCGGAAACTCTCGGCATAGATCTTGTAGATCTCTTCGGTTCCCGATGGCCGGGCTGCGAACCAGCCGTTCTCCGTGGTTACCTTCAGTCCGCCAATGGCATTGCCGTCTCCTGGCGCGTGGGTGAGCTTGGCTGTGATGGGCTCGCCCGCCAGTGTCGTGCTCCGCACCTGCTGAGCGGTCAGGCTGGCCAGCGCCTTCTTCTGGGTGGCGGTCGCTGGAGCATCCATTCGCTGATAAGCAGGTACGCCGAACTCTGCCGTCAGTTCGTGGTAGCGCTGGGCGGGATCCTTTCCCAGACGCGCGGTGATCTCCGCCGCCAGCAGCGCCACGGCAATCCCATCCTTATCAGTAGTCCAGACGCTGCCGTCCTGGCGCAGTAGCGACGCCCCGGCGCTTTCCTCGCCCACAAAGCCCAGTTCGCCCGCAATCAGCCCGTTCACAAAATACTTGAAGCCGACCGGCACCTCAAACACGTGCCGCGACAAAGCCGCCGCCACCCGGTCAATCATGCTGCTGGACACCAGCGTCTTCCCCACCGCGGTGCTGCCTTGCCATTGAGCCCGGTGCCGGAACAGGTAGTCCACGCAGACCGACAGGTAGTGATTCGGCGGCAGCAATCCGGTTGACCGCGTCACGATTCCGTGCCGGTCGTGGTCTGGATCGCAGGCGAAGGCCACGTCAAAGCGATCGCGGAGGGCAATCAGCCCCTGCATCGCGTAGGGGGACGACGGGTCCATCCGGATCTTCCCATCCCAGTCCACCGTCATGAAGCGAAAGGTAGCATCCACGGCGGTGTTCACTACGGTCAGGTTCAGCCGGTAGTGCTCCGCGATGCGCCCCCAATAGTGAACGCCGGCGCCTCCCAACGGGTCCACACCCAGCGTCAGTCCCGCCGACCGGATGCAGTCAAAATCCAAGACCTGGGCGAGGTCCTGGACATAGGCGCTGACATAGTCGTGCGACTTTGTGGTGGAGGCCCGCAACGCGCCTTCGTAGGAGACGCGCCGCACCCCTACCAGGCCTGCGCTGAGAATCTGGTTGGCCTCCTGCTCAATCGCGCTGGTGGCGCTGCTCTGCGCCGGCCCCCCGTCGGGCGGGTTGTACTTGAAGCCCCCGTCCTGCGGCGGATTGTGCGAAGGGGTAATCACAATGCCATCCGCCAGGCCCGTTCTGTCGGCGCGGGTGCCTGGGCTGTCGGCGCGGTTGCCTGGGCTGTCGGCGCGGTTGCCTGGGCGCTGGCCCCGGTTATGGGTGAGGATGGCGTGCGACACCGCCGGGGTGGGGGTGAATGCGGTACCTTCTGAGATCCGCGCCTCCACGCCGTTCGCCGCCAGCACCTCCAGCGCCGTGCGCAATGCAGGGGCGGAAAGCGCGTGGGTGTCCGCGCCTAGGAACAGCGGACCCGTCACCTGCTGCTGTCGACGGTAGTTGCAGATGGCCTGCGTGATGGCCAGGATGTGCGCCTCGTTGAAGCTGCGCGCCAGCGAATTGCCACGGTGCCCCGACGTGCCGAACGCCACCCGCTGGGAGGCTTCCGCCGCATCGGGACGCTGAGCGTAGTAGGCCTCTTCCAGTCTTCCCACGTCCACCAACATGTCTGCGGTGGGGTGCTTGCCTGCATACTCGCTTACGTTCATCGCCGTGTTCCCTTTCCTGGTCCGGGCAACACGCCCGCTACACGGCTCAGTCTATCGAATGCAGCGCTATCGGAGCCACACGCAGTCCTAGCCACACGCAGTCCTAGCCACACGCAACCCTAACCACGGTGGAGCAAGGAGACTGCAGCGACCGCGATGCAACGACGTTAGAGCATCCGCGATGCCACGATACTGGAGCATCCGCGATGCCACGATACTAGGGCGATACTCGCTGCGTGCAACACATGCGGGGCCTAGGCAACGTTGGCGGCGTTCAACTTCCCGCGGCGCTAGCCAGTGCCTACCGCGCCGGACAGTGCCAGCTAGGCCGACTGCGCCGGCAAGTGCCCGCTAGGCCGACTGCGCCCACTTCGCAAGAGCGCGCATCGGCAGCAGGGTGCGCTGCGTCGGACGGCGCGCCCACGCGGAGGCTGGCTGAATCGGATCCCCGGAAAGCCCGTCGGCACGCGCGGCCAGCAACAGGTCAGGCGATTCCACGCGTTGGTCGCCCATCAACCCGCGCAGGGCCAACGCATTTCGCGCCGATGCTGCCTGGGCATCGTTGGCAAGGGCTACGAAACACCGATCCGCAAACGGCGCAATGCGCTCAATCCGCGATTGCCATTGCACCAACTGCAGGACGCTGTATTCGTATTCTTCCTTCCGGAATCGCGTCTCGTGATGTTCCCACTCGTTGCGCCACAACGCGCGATGATGGCCGTGCAGACGAAAGTATCCGATGGGGGACGTAAGTTCCGCCGATGGCCCCGCCGCCCGGATGTGATGCGGCAGGTCCACGTTCACATAGCCCACCTTATGGTCAATCAGCACCCCCTGCGCCTCTGGAAACTGCCAACTGGAATGCCGGAATTCAGCCACAAGGGGGAATTCTCCAAACGCCCGGCGCAGGGTAAGAAAAGCCTGCTTGTTTTCATCTGTGAACTTGAAGACCCAGGGGAACTGCATCACCAGGCAGCCCAATCGCTGCGCCTTCACCAGTGGCCGCAGCCCTTCGCAGAAGCGCTCCACCAACACGGTGTCGAGGCTTCGCTGGTGCGTGAACACCCGGTGCAGCAAGGGGTTGAAGCGGAACGCCGGATTCGCTTCGACCCGACGCACCCACTGCGCCAAGGTTGCGGCGCGTGGAAACTCCCAGTGCGTGTGGTGCAGTTCCGCGCAATCAAAGTTGCGCGCAAAGGCCTGCAACGCAGCCCCATCGCTGCAGGGCTTGGCCGCCATTCTTCGCTGCACATCCGGGTGTTGCCAATCGGATGCGAAGACCGTGGGTAGAGCAGGTTGTGTGATCGTCATTTCGCTGTTTCTTCCCTTGTCTAAGTTTCGCTTTTTATTCTCTGGCTGTCAAGCGAAAAGTTGGCCCGCGACGCTTGCCCCTCGCGAAGCCTTCCCAGGCCTGCGGAATCGCAGCCAAACCTCTACAATCTTGACGACTTCGTGCGTTTCGTGATACTCCACAACAGGGATGACCGAGTCACAGGCGCACTACCAGATCATGCAGGCTCGCTGGCCCGAGGGGCCACGATGCCCGAAGTGTGGCCACCCGGCCAGCCTTCCGACTCTGGCCAGCCTTCCGAATCTGGCCAGCCTTCCGAATCTGGACAGCCCGTCCCAGGCGGAAGCCGTGCCTGCGGCCGCGTTGCGGCCCGTGTCTGCCCCCTCGTCCGCAATCCCCACGCCCTACGCCTGCGGCCAGTGCGGGAAGCGCTATTCCATGCTGTCCAACACGCGCCTGCAGGGAACCCGAATCGCGCTGAACCAGTGGGTGGATGCCATGCAGCTTGCGTGCGCCACGCCCGGCGGCGTCACGTCGCGCGAGTTGGCCGGTGGGCTAGGCATCACCCGGAAGTCCGCCACCTTGCTGCTTGCGCGCCTGCACGCCGGACGCTCCGCTGAGCCTTTACGTTCTTTATGGCGACGTGCGTTGCGGCGACAGGTGGACGCCAAATCCCCCCCGGCATTGGCCGCGCAGCGGAAACAGGCCAAGGTGCTGTTGGACACATTGCAGCGCACCTCGGGCGCCAGCACGCCGCATCCTGCGCAGTGGAAACGTGCCTCCGGCCATCCGGAATTCCGCGTCACCTTCTGGCCCTTGTCCTTGCCGGAGGCGCTACCAGCCTTTCTGCTAACCGGCAGGGATTCCACACTGTAGTCTTCCCTGCCCTCCCCTGGATCTCTGCCCCAGTCCTTCGACGAGGCCACCTTCGACGAGGCCATCCGCGGACGCCGCGAAATCCTGTGTTACCCTGAAAGGCGCGGGTGCGTCACACCGCTAGAGTATTCCCATGCGATTGAATCTGAAACTACTTCTTCTTGCCGCCACCGTTGCGTTCCTGGGTTCTGTCTCTTTGATGGCCCAAGCCAAGGTGGGCATCATCAACATCCAGCGCGCCATGCTGGACACCGCCCAGATCAAGAAGGCTCAGGCTGAGCTTGAGGCCAAGTTCAAGCCTCGCCAGGACGAGTTGGAAGCGGTTTCCAAGGAGCTTCAGACCATCCAAAAGCAATTGGAGGGCGGCGCGCAGTCCCTCACGCCCTCGCAGACGGCGGAGTTGCAAAGCCGGGGTCAACTCCTCCAGCGTCGCGCGCAGCGCCTTCAGGAAGACCTGCAGGCCGACATCACTCGCGAACGAGACGCCATCCTGGCTTCCGTTGGACAGCGTCTTCAGGAAATCGTGAACAAGATTGCGGCCGCCAAGGATCTGGATGTGCTGGTTGACGTCTCCAACGCGGTCTACTTCAAGCCGGCGCTGGAAGTCACCGATGAAGCGGTCGCGGCCTTCGACAAGGCCTACCCGGTGAACTAGTTCGGCATGGTCATCGCGCGGGGGGAATGGCGCCCGCAGCCGTTTCCGGCCGGGAACTTTTCCCCGTTCGCGGAGTCTGCTTAAGCAGGCGATATGAGCGACTACCTTTCCAGTTATGGCGTCGTCGACGCCCGTCGCGAGCGGTGGCGGAACCGCATTCTGGTTTCCCTGCTGGTGATTGCCGTCTCGTCGATCTCAGGGTATTTCTTCTTCCGCACCTACTTCGAAAAGCAGACCATGAATCGGTTCCTCGCCCTGCTGAAGGAACGTAACTACCCCGCCGCCCACGCCCTCTTCGGCTGCACCCCGGAAAATCCCTGTCGTGACTACACCTACGAAAAGTTCCTTGAAGATTGGGGACCGGGCAGCCTATGGAGCGACACCCACTACGCGGAAGTGGCCAAGGTTCGCTATTGTGGCGATACGGTCATCTTCAACCTTCTCATCAAGGGCGACGATGTCAACCTGGTGGTGAACAAGGCAGACCAACAGATTGGTTTCGCGCCGTGGCCCAGTTGCACCGGCACGATTGTGGAAATGGAAGTGCAGCGCTAGCCCTCAGCCGGATTCTGTTCCAGTCTGGACGCACCATGAAGAAACTCGAAGCCATCATCCAGCCGTTCAAGATGGAAGACGTCAAGCGGGCGCTTACTGACATCGGCGTGACCGGCATGACCATCACTGAGGTGAAAGGGCATGGGCGCCAGAAGGGCCACAAGGAGGTCTATCGCGGCAACGAATACGTGGTGGATCTGCTGCCCAAGGTGAAAGTAGAAGTGGTGCTTGCCGACAACAAGGTAGAGGACGCCATTCAGGCCATCCTGGGCGCCGCGCGCACGGGCAAGATCGGCGACGGCAAGATCTTCCTGTACGAAGTGGCTGAGGCCATCCGGATCCGAAACGACGAACGTGGAGAAACTGCACTCTAGCCAAGCCTGGAACCAGATCCGCGACCGGTTCTTTGAAACCCTGGACGGGTGCGCCTGCATGCGGGCCGTCAGTCCGCTGGTGGAGGCTGAGGTCCTGGCTGCCTTCCATCGCGCCTTACCGCAGGCTCCAGGCCCGGTGGCGCTGCTGGCCGTTGGCGGTTTCGGCCGAGGCGAACTTTTCCCCCACAGCGACATTGACCTGCTGTTCCTGCACGCGGACGAAGTCGCCCCGCCACAAATGGCCATGCTTGTCGGACCGGTTTGCCAAACCCTCTGGGATCTTGGCCTTGAGCCATCCCATTCCGTCCACAGCCTGCGCGACATCACCCGCTTTCAGGCCGACAACGCCGAATTCTTCCTCAGCCTGCTGGATGCCCGTCCACTTGCGGGCCAACCGGCCCTGCTTGGCCAGTTTGATGCTGCTCGTACGGAGCTTCTGCGGGAAAAGCGTCCCCGGCTCACCGAACGCTTGTTCGATCTGATGGACGGCCGCTGGCGCCAGTTCTCCTTCACCATCCACCATCTGGAACCGGACATCAAGGACGGCCCCGGCGGACTGCGGGACCTCCACAGCCTTCGCTGGCTGGCGGCCCTCAAGCAGGAAACCCCCTTCTGGGATAGTCCCGGCCAATGGGAAACCTTTCAGGCCGAGGCCCTTCAGCAACTGGCTGGCATCCGTTGCTTTCTGCATTACCAGGAGGGCCGCAATCAGAACGTCCTGCGCTTCGATGCCCAGGAGGAGTGGCTCGACCTGCTTTGCCGCCGCGGCTGGGACGCCACCCAGTGGAGCCGTCAGCACTATCGCCGCGGGCGCCAACTGCAGCGGGAACTCCAGCATTGGATGGAGCGCTACAGCCGTCCCGCCACCGCGCTCCAACGCGGCATCGCGGAATGGCGGGCACGCCTTAGCAACGCTGATTTCCTGGTCAGCCGCGGGATGGTGCTGCTGAAGTCTCCCAGCCAGCTAGACCAGGACCCCACCCTGGCCCTTCGGCTCTTTGCCTTCCTGTCCCGCCACGGCCTGCCGATTGCTGAGGACACCATTCGGCGGCTGCGCAAGGCCCTGCCGGCCTTCGTGCAATCCCTGGCCACCACCCCTGCGGCGGAAAGCAACAGCCAGCCCACCACGGAACCCACCGGCCTCCGCGACGCCCTGCTGCGGATCTGCGACGGCCCCCACGCTGATGTTGCGGTCCGCGCTATGGAAAGCGCCGGGTATCTGGCCGCCATCTTCCCCGAATGGCTGGACATTGAGGCGCTGCTGGTGCGCGATTACTACCATCGCTACACCGTTGACGAGCACACGCTCGTTTGCATTGATGCCCTGTGCGAACTGCTCCGCGGCCAGAAGAACCTTGACCCGCGCATGCTGGACATGGCCGAACAAACCGACGCGCGCGCCCTGCTGGTGCTGGCCCTGCTG
The DNA here is from genome assembly GCA_025456495.1 of Bryobacterales bacterium. Lineage (GTDB taxonomy): Bacteria > Acidobacteriota > Terriglobia > Bryobacterales > Bryobacteraceae > JACTMJ01. The sequence continues at coordinate 9,726 of JALOKO010000040.1, forward strand.
TTCCATGACATCGGGAAGAAGGATGGCGTCGATGGTCACGAGCTACGTTCCCGCGAAGCCGCGCGCGTCGCCCTCCAACGGCTCCAGATGGAAGAACGCGACATCGACACCGTGTGCCTGCTGGTTCAGCAGCACCTGCTTCTGGCGCGCATGATGCGCAGCCGTGACCTGGCTGACCCCGCCACCGGAGCCGAGCTGGCGTCCGTTCTAGGCTCGCTGCCCAATCTCCGTATGCTTACGTTGGTTACCTACGCTGACATCCGTGGCGTCTTCCCCGGCGCGCTTAGCCCCTGGCGTATGGACCAGCTCTGGAGCGCCTTCCGGATTGCCCAGCTGGCGATGGAAGACCGCGTCGCGCAGGAGCGCATCCGGCCCGCCGCCAGCTATAGCTCGCAGGAGTTGCGCTACATGGAGGGCTTCTCCACTCGCTACACGCGCCTCTTCCTCCCGGCTCAGGTCCATGACCATTTCCTGCTGTATCAGGAGATGCTTCGCGGAGCCAGCGGCCTGCGCCTGCGCGCCGTGGAGAGCAGCTTTGAGTTGATTGCCGTCTGCCAGGACGCCCCCATGCGCTTTGCTGAGGTCGCCGGCCTCCTGGCCGCGTTGGGTCACAACATCCTGGTGGCCGACGCCTTCCGCAACGCTCATGGCGTCATGCTGCTCCGCTTCCGCTTTGAAGACCCCGGGCGCGGCCTCACCCTGAATCCGGAAGACCTTGACCGGCTTGCCCATCGCCTCCACAGCGTGCTCTACCACCAGGCCACCGCGGCCGCCATCGCGCCCCGGCGCGGGCAGCCCCGCCTCTCCCGTGGCCAGCGCCACCTTGAGCCCTACGTCTACAGCCGCAACGATGTCTCCCCCACCCTCACCATGTTTGAGGTGGGCGCCGCTGACCGTCCCGGCTTACTTTACGACATCGCCCGCACGCTGGCCGCCAATGGCTGCACCATCGATGTGCTGATTGTGGAAACCCGCGCCCATCGGGCCTTCGACACCCTGTACGTTCAAAAGATGGGCAGGGAACTCACCGCTGACGAACAGGCTGAAGTCACCGTCGCCCTGCTGCAAGTGCTGCGTTCCGGACGTTAGCGCGGGGCTTGCCCCCCTACGGTTTCATCCCGAACAGCAATCGCGTCAAGGCCGTTCTGCGCACCACTTCCACCGCCATCCAACTCCCCAGGAAAGTCGACGCGGCCACCACCGCGAACTTCGGCCAAACGCCCCAGTCCCACTGGATGACGTAGAAGCCCACGGCGATCATGATGGTCTGATGGACGATGTAGAACGGGTACACCGCTTCCGTGGCATAGCGCAACGCCGGCCCACCGTCGCGGATGTGGCGTCGCGCCATCCCCACCAGCGCCATCACCCACGTAAAGCCGAAGTAGGCCTGCACCAGCTCCCGTAGAATGGTGCGCGGCACATCCGGCAGCAGCACTGTTGCGGGCAGCGCGCGCAGCGCGAAGAACAGCGCCGCCACCACCACGCCGCCCACGGCGAACTCGCCCGCGCGCTTCGTGATGAGGTCAAGGAATCTTCGGTTTGACGCAATCGTGAAGCCCCATAGGAACGTCACGAAGGCCCCCGTCAGGTTGGCCCAGTCCGCAACCAGATTGTGTGTGGTTGGCCAGTGCGGACCCAGCGTCATACCCACCACGATGTTCGGGACGTTCATCAGATAGATGGCGGCCGGCCAGCGCTGAAACCAGTCCACGAGGGCATTCACCGCGCGCTGCCCGGCCGCTGACCGCACCCAGCGAAAGAAGGGGATTCCCACCAGCGAGTACACCAGGATGTACAACACAAACCACAGGTGGTGCCAACTGAAGTTCCCTTCCGGATACGGCTGCATCTGCAACACCGTGGGATACCATTCCACATAGGTTACGGTGGCGCCTCGCCAAAGCCGCTCAAAGTAAATCTGCGGCGGAACCACCACGAACATGCCGAACACCAAAGGCACGAACAGGCGCCGCGTGCGTTCGCTTGCAAAGCGCCAGTAGCTGCGACGGCGCAGGCTGAAACTCACCGCGGCCCCCGCCACAAGAAAGAGCAGGGGCAGCCGCCACCGGTTCACCAGCAGCATCAGCCATTCCAGGACCTCACTGGTTTCGGGGTTTTTGATGTGGAAGTCCCACCGCACGAACAGCATCCCCGTGTGGTAGAGGATCAGCATCCCGAAGGCGAAGACACGCAGCCAGTCCAGGCCGTACTCGCGTGCCGGTCCCGCGCTCTCGTGTGCCGGTCCTGCGCTCTCGTGGGCCAGTCCCGCGCTCTCGTGGGCCGGAAAGCGGCCCGATTCCGGTGCGTCGGACGGGGTGGCGCTAGGCATCATGGTCCACTATACGAAACTACGTGGGAATTCGTTCGCCGCCCCAGAGCGAATGCCTTAACGCGCCATGCGCGGCGCCGGCTGATCCTCAAGCCACGCGCCCAATGCCAGCCGCTCCACCCCCTCGGCCACGCCCAGCGCTTGCAGGTGGGCCGCGATCGTGCGACCCGTCCCCGGATGAATCCACTCCGGCACAATCTCCGCCAACGGAGCCAGCACGAAGTGGCGCTCCACCAGCCGCGGATGCGGGACCTGCAGATCCTCGTCGTCCACCTGCAGCCCCTCCCACAGCAGGATATCCAGGTCAATCAACCGCGGACCATTGCGGATATCGCGCACCCGCCCCATCCGCTGCTCCACTTCCAGCAAGGCCCGCAGCAGTTCCACCGGCGCCAGCGCCGTCTCTACCATCACCGCGGCGTTCAAGAACCAGTCCTGCTGCAGATATCCCACCGGGGCCGTGCGGTACAACGACGACACCGCGCGCAGGGTGGCAAAGGCCCCCATCGCGTTCACCGCGCACTGCAGGTTCCGCTGCTTCTCACCCAGGTTGCTTCCCAGCCCCAGGCAAACGCGGCTGCCATCCCCGGGCATCAGGCGCCACCTGACGCCGCAGGCCCCTCTGCTTGGGCCGCCCGCTGGCCGCGCGGTTGAAAGCGCTCAATCTCCACCGCCGCCGCCGCCACGCCTCTTGCCCGCAAGGCCTCTGGCTTGCGCAGCAGCAGGCGCACCGCAGCAATGGGAAACTGTCGCAGCAGCGTGGCGCAGATCGTCTCTGCCAGGGATTCAATCAGTACCCAATCGCGCGCGCCGGCGACAAAGTGGATGCAGTCCACCACCTGCGCGTAGTCCACCGTATCGGCGATGCTTTCACTGTAGGCAGCCGCACGCAGGTCGGTGCGCAGGGTCACATCCAGCACCAGTTCCTGCGCCTTTGCGCGCTCCTCGGCGGGCACGCCAATCCGGCAGGGCACGGTGATTCCATAGAGGTGAATGAGGTCGTTCATGAGATCGCGTTTCGCACTGCGTCCACCACCCGCAAAGCCCGCTTGCAGGCAGCCACATCGTGTACCCGCAGCACCGACGCCCCGTGCATCGCGCACACCACACAGGCCGCGATGGTGCCCTCCAGCCGCTGGGCGGGCGCGTCCATTCCCTCCAGCGTACCCAGAAACGATTTCCGCGAGGGGCCAGCCAGCAGCGGCGCGCCCAGATCCAGAAATGCTTCCATCCGCGCCAGGAGCTGAAAGTTGTGGGTGGCGGTTTTCCCGAAGCCGATGCCGGGATCCACAGCCACATCCTGGATGCCCGCCTCCCGCGCCAACGCCAGCGCCTCGCCCAGCGCGTGGCGCACCTCGCGCACCACATCCTGGTAGCGTGGGTCCTGCTGCATGGTACGCGGCATCCCCTGCATGTGCATCAGCACCGCCGACGCCCGATGTTCCGCCACCACCGCCCGCATCTCCGCCTGGCGTAGTCCGCTGACGTCGTTCACGATGGTCGCCCCCGCTTCCAGGCAACGTGCGGCCACGCCAGGCTTCATCGTGTCAATGGAGATCCAGGGTCCTTGGCTGCCCGTCCGCGCAAAGCGCCCATCCGCCAGCAGCCCTTCCAGCACGGGCAGCACGCGCGCCAGCTCGTCAGCCTCGCTAACTGCCTCTGCCCCCGGCCGCGTGCTCTCCCCCCCGATATCCAGGATCTCCGCGCCTTCTTCCACCAAGCGCAGTCCATGCTGGATGGCGTGGTAC